>JAAHGR010000076.1 GCA_010672425.1 Symploca sp. SIO2E6 | reverse complement strand
TTATCTGGTCTGAAGCCCCCGGATTGATCCGTGGAAATGAAAAAAGCCTGCGCATCCTTATTTCCATCCCGCAGCTCCATTACATGGGGTTATTCATCATTCATCGTTCATCATTCATCATTTCCTTATGACATCACAGATGCTGGTGTTTCCTGTTCTTTATCTTCTGGTAAGGCGGTTTCGTTAATTGGTGAGCTATCGATTAGGGAGGTATCACTCTTGAGGTCATCTAGAGTTTCGACAAAATCTCGGATGCCTTGAAACTGGCGATACACGGAAGCAAAACGCACATAAGCTACTTCACTCTCCCCTCGCAGATACTGAAGAACTAACTCACCAATTTCATTGCTAGTGACTTCTCGACCAAATCTTTGTTGTAATTGAGCTTCAATCTCAGCGACTAATGCTTCGAGACGTCTTTGGGGAATACCAGTTTTTTCGCAGGAGCGCACAATGCCTCGCAATAACTTGGAACGATCAAATGATTCCCGCTTGCCATCTCTTTTGATGACAGTCACTGGCACAAATTCAATGCGTTCATAAGTAGTGAAGCGATGTTTACATCGCAAACACTCCCGACGTCGCCGAATGCTTTGTCCTGCTTCTGTTGAGCGAGACTCAAGAACACGGCTATCACTGTACTTACAATCGGGACATTGCATAGCTGAAAAGTCCTTGCTTACTTGTTGGACTCAAAGGTAGTAAATCTAATAAGAGGTTCTAATTTGGCAGATGAGAATTAAACAAATGTGAAAATCTGAGCCAGTACTAATCTCTCTAATGCTCCAGTATAGAGGAACTAGATAGACTTTTACGGCTCAGGATTTTGAGCAGACTTATGAAATTGTGATGCTCACACAAATGTGTAATAGTTAGGCTGGTTGCACTAAACTACTTTTCGATCCGAGGGGGCTCTCGGAAGGCGATCGCAAAAAATAGAACCCCTAAGGTCAGGGCTAAAACCAAGATATATGCAGCTGCTTCCATATCAATAATTTCTGATTACTCACCTAGCTCATAGTATACCTTAAAAGTCTAAATTTAATCTTATAAAGGCGGGCTTAACTCAAGATGTCTGTTAAGAGCCACTTGTGTTAACCCGCCAGTCAAAGGCAAAAGCCGGAAAAATCGATTTTCTGTTGCCTTACTCAGCTACTCGAGTACTGTCGTCTCCCACTTTCTGGAAAAGACCCCACTCGACTTGCTCTTCCATGTCTGCCTCAACACCAGCAAACACATCTCGGTAGAGAGTACGGGAACCATGCCAGATATGCCCAAAGAAGAACAAGAGGGCAAATACCGCATGACCGAAGGTGAACCAACCCCGTGGACTGGTACGAAATACACCGTCGGAATCTAGGGTTTCTGTATCAAACTCGAAGCCTTCACCTAGTTGGGCAATACGAGCATACTTTTTGACTTTTACTGGGTCTGTAAAGCTTTGACCATTGAGATCACCACCATAGAAGTTGACGGTGACACCAGTTTGCTCAATGCTATATCTTGATTCTGCCCGCCGGAAAGGAATATCGGCTCGCACTATATCATTAGCATCAGTTAAGATCACAGGGAAGGTTTCAAAGAAGTTGGGCATACGACGAACCGTCAACTCCCGACCTTCAGCATCCGTAAATACTGGATGACCTATCCAAGATTGGGCAATACCATCTCCGTTGTCCATCGCACCGGCGCGGAACAAACCACCTTTGGCTGGAGAGTTGCCCACATAGTCATAGAAAGCCAGCTTTTCTGGAATTTCTGACCAAGCTTCTGACAAACTTACTCCATCAGCCACACTAGCTTGTACTCTGCGGTTAATTTCCTGCTGGTAATATCCCTGATCCCATTGATAGCGAGTTGGACCGAATAGTTCAACTGGTGTCGCAGCATTGCCATACCACATGGTTCCTGCTACCACAAAAGCGGCAAAAAATACAGCGGCAATACTACTCGAAAGTACGGTTTCAATATTACCCATCCTCAGGGCTTTGAACAGTCGCTCTGGTGGCCGTACAGCTAAGTGGAATAAACCAGCAATAATGCCGACAATACCCGCTGCAATGTGGTGAGCGACTATACCCCCAGGATTGAAGGGATTGAAGCCTTCTGGTCCCCAAGCTGGAGCCACAGGTTGAACACTGCCAGTTAGACCATAAGCATCAGAAACCCACATTCCAGGACCCCAAAGTCCAGTCAGGTGAAAAGCTCCAAAGCCAAAACAGAGGAGACCAGACAAGAAGAGGTGAATGCCAAACATCTTGGGCAAATCGAGGGCAGGTTCACCAGTACGGGGGTCTCTAAACAGTTCTAAGTCCCAGAAGACCCAGTGCCAGACGGCAGCTAGGAACAACAGACCAGAAAGGACAATGTGAGCGGTGGCTACGCCTTCAAAAGACCAAAAGCCGACATCACTTACTGTTTCTCCGGTAACACTCCAGCCACCCCAGGAATCGGTGACCCCGAGACGTGCCATGAAGGGTAGGACAAACATCCCTTGACGCCACATGGGGTTAAGAACTGGATCACTCGGATCAAAAATTGCTAATTCATAAAGGGCCATAGAACCAGCCCAGCCTGCCACTAGGGCAGTATGCATTAAATGCACAGCAATCAGGCGACCTGGATCATTCAGGACGACTGTGTGTACTCGATACCAAGGTAGTCCCATTGACTACGCTCCTCCTAAAGATAAATAAAGTTTCTAGTGCGACGCTTGTCTTGATTTTGATATTAGAACTCGCCTTAACCCACCTAGCCTCGATTGTCAAGTCTCGGCAATATAGGTTTTATGACGAGGCGTCTGGTGAAACTGAATATTGTTTAAAGAATTGTAACTACTGTTAGGGTTCATTGCAAGCAAATTGGTTAGTTTTGCTTTGGAATGGGGGATTGGGAACGGGGAATGGGGAATTGGGGATTGGGAATTGGGAATTGGGAACGGGGCAATACTGCTTGGATGAGCTCCAATTCTTCTCCCTCAGCTCCCCGAGATCATCAATGTTAGATATCTGGAGAATTCACCAAGGTTTGTGCAGTTGCTAATCGCTCAATGGCTTGTTCAGCACTAATCAGGCGTTTGAGAACAACTTGACCAATGGTTTTGGCGGAATTGGCTGAAGCATCAGGAGTGGGTTTGACTTCCACCATGAGCACAGCGTCTTCCACCCGATAGAGCCACAATTTTTCCCCTTGCTCGACAATACAAAGGTTAATACAAACAATTTCGGGCTCCCGTCGCCAACTATTGACGTTCCATTGTCCGCCAAATTCCCAAACACGACCTACCACCCAACCGTCAGATAGGAAGAAGTACTTCACTTGAGTTCTCTCGGCACATTTACTGAAATTTTGGTGTCTACCATAGCGCAAAATGCTCAAGTGGTCATTTGATTACTGAATATTTTTGCGATCGCTTTTGCTTTTCATAAATAAGGGAATTGGGAATTGGGAATTGGGAATTGGGAACAGAGTACAATTTATGCCTTCTGCCTCCTGCCTCCTGACTCCTGATTCATTTAAACAAAGGTCATCTCGACAATCAGGTTGAGACCCTGGATACGATTTTCCAAGGCGGTTTGGATATAAGCTTGACGGTCAAAGGAAAAGTAACACTCTGCGAGGTTCAGACAAAATGGCTGAAATGCCCATTCTTTGGTTCTGAACCTCGGTGTATTAGCCTGTAAGGCTTTCAGCGCTTTTTTGAGGGGTGTCTTGAGGCTTTTGTACTAATAAAACTGCTGAACCAGACTAACGTCTCGCTACGCCAATGCAAACTGCCTCTAGACACCTTACCGGGCAAGGGTTTAAAATGGAGGAGTCCCCACTCGCTGGGGAAACTAAATCTTTTAGGGAATTGGGAATTGAGTTGTCGGGTGGGCAAATTTCCAAGCTGAGACAGAGGAACAGATATGTAGAGATATTTTTGCCCACCACAGCACCTTACCGGTACAGATAATGGTGGGCATTAAGGTTAGAAATATCGCTGTGGATGAAGATTGTCGAAAATGCCCACCCTACAGACTTCTACTTTCCCAATTTGGTTCATCAATTAATGCCGGTTCATCCAGGACAATGACATCCAGTTCATATCCAGAATTACCATCCAGAGAACGGACAATGCACTCTTTCGGGATAAAATAGGGCAAGTTTGCCTGACGAATGGTAGTGCCTAGATTGTAAGCTAACTCCCCTGACAATTTTGAATGCTTACCTCTCGGTTTTGACATCTCAACAATTACCCCACGGTGTAACTCATAGCGATATGGAGAGGTTTCTGGTAGCCATGCCACAAACTCGTCAAACGTAATTGGCGTTTGTAATGCTTGGATCATTAAGAGTGAAGAATTGGGAATTAATGCAATATTATCATGGGGAAAGGGTTTAATCCCAATTAGCGCCAGTTAGTATTGAAGGCAATTGCTTTCTCCCTAAAATATTTTATTGGTTGTAATTATCGTAATTTTTGGTTATTATTTGAATAATGGAGTGGGTGTGCGCCTGTAATTATGTAGGTCTGCTGTAGGTTTCTAGGACTATCAACCACAAAGGCACAAAGAGCACAAAGAGGATAAACTGATGATTGATCTGTAAAGATATCCAAAGTTTACTGGCGCGACACACCTAAAAATGTAGGTTGGGTGTAACGTTCGCGTAGCGTCTGGAGAAGGAGAAGTGAAACCCAACGCAACACACTCGGATGTTGGGTTACGAAGCAAGCTACACCCAACCTACTTATTCCACCATTTTAGCTGTGTCACGCTACTACTGGCGTGACACACTTAAAATGAGGGAATAGATTTTGGCTCAAACCCTTATTTGACAAGGAAGCCGTCGATTTCCTATTACACCTTTTTAGGTGTGTCACGCCACTACTGGCGTGACACACCTAAAATGAGGGAATAGATTTTGTCTCAAACCCTTATTTGACAAGGAAACTGTCGATTTCCTATTCCACCTTTTTAGCTGTGTCACGGCACTACATTGAGTCTGTCTGGACAAGTCTACTGGCAGGATGCCAGTTCCACAGAAGTTAGAGTTATGAGAGCCACACCGTATAGATCCCCGACTTCTCGGTTGCAGAAGATGATTATTCGACTTCCTTCAAGAAGAAGTCGGGGATCTTGCTTGCCACCGGTGTTTTCCAAGAAACCCGGTTTCACCAATCGATGTTCTAGATAACGAAAATATCACTGTTGGTGAGAGCAACTCCACCGGAAAGTTGAGCAAACTGGACTTGTGCTAAACCTCCTGTACCATCGGGATCGAAGAATAAGGCACCGGTGGCATCATTATAGATCAAGCGATCGCTTGCCTTAGTAGCCGCTGAACCGATGGTAAACTCTTCTGCATCCAGCACACCTGCGGTAAGAGCGTCACCAAAACCACTGGCAGATACTCGAATCCTGTCTCCTTCGGTGGAGTTAAAATCAGTAATGGTGTCAATTCCTTGGTGGAAAAAGCTGAAGTTGAACTTATCTGCACCAGCACCACCAGTCAGCAGATCATCTCCTTTGGAACCATTTAAGTTATTATTGCCACCATCACCGATAAGTGTATCATTGAAAGCAGTTCCCACCAGGTTTTCGATATTAATCAAAGTCTCAACTACTTCTACTCCAGCATCATCAATATAGGTGGCACGGTTTTGACTCAAGTCAGCAGTGATGGCAAATTTATCATTAAAGACCACAGTATCAGTGCCTTCACCACCATCGAAGTAATCTGCACCAGTATTCCCCTGTAGCCGATTATTGCCATCATCACCGATTAGTACATCATCGAAGGCAGTTCCTCCTAGGTTTTCAATATTAATCAAAGTCTGGACTACTTCAGTCCCAGCATCATCAATGTAGCTGGCACGATTTTGACTCAAATCAGCAGTAATAGCAAACTTACCATTAGCAAAGGCAACACTATCAATACCTGCACCACCATCGAAGTAATCAGCACCACCATTCCCCCGCAGCTGATTATTGCTTTCATTACCGATTAGCCTGTCATCGAAAGCAGTTCCTACTAGATTTTCGATATTAATTAAAGTCTCAACTACTTCTACTCCAGCATCATCAATATAGGTGGCAAGACCTTGACTTAAGTCAGCAGTGATGGCAAATTTATCATAGACAAAGTGAACAGTATCAATACCTTCACCACCATCGAAGTAATCGATACCAGCACTTCCATACAATACATTATTGCGATCATCACCGATTAGTATGTCATCGAAAGCAGTTCCTACTAGATTTTCGATATTAATCAAAGTCTCGACTACTTCGACCCCAGCATCATTAATGTAGGTGGCACGATTTTGACTCAAATCAGCATTGATAGCAAATTTCTCATTAAAGCTAACAGTATCAACGCCTTCACCACCATCGAAGTAATCTGCACCAGCATTTCCCCGCAGCCAATTATTACCATCATCACCAATTAGTACATCATCGAAAGCCGTTCCAATGAGATTTTCAATATTAATCAAAGTCTCGACTACTTCGACCCCAGCATCATTAATGTAGGTGGCACGACCCTGACTCAAGTCAGCAGTGATGGCAAACTTATCATTAGTAAAGTGAACAGTATCAATACCTTCGCCACCATCGAAGTAATCTGCACCAGTACCACCAAAGAGGTTATCATTTCCCGCGCCGCCAACGAGGATATCGCTGCCATTACCCCCACCGAGAAGATCATTTCCCGCACCGCCATAGAGTTTATCGCTGCCATCATCCCCATAGAGTCGATCATTTCCCGTATCTCCCAACAGAAAATCATGTCCTAGACCCCCACTGAGGGTATCATTGCCAACACCTCCAAACAGAAAATCGTGTCCCTCGTTTCCTCGGAGTACATCATTACCTCCGAAACCAAGGATTTTATTAATTCCTGGAGTCCCTTCCAGGATGTCATCACCAGCAGTACCATTAATAATGGTGGGTAAATAGCGATTCATGATCGTTTCCCTAAGATTCTACAGTTGTCGAGTTTTGGCAGAAGGGGTGATTATTTGTCCTTCTGTAGTGTTAATAGAGAAACAAAAATCGAGTTATGCAGTTGAGAGAGGAAAATTAGGGGGATTTTGTTACAAATGTTAATAAAGTTCAAATCAGAGACTGTAGGGGCGGGTTTAGGGTAAGGTGTTAATGTATTTTACGACAATCTCAAGACAAAACCCGCCCTATCGATAACCTTGCGGATTCAAAAATTTCCCTCCCACATAGGGGAATTGGGGCGTTGAGACAGGCTAGTAGCGTGACACAGCTAAAAAGGTGGTTTAGAAACCGGTTGGGGAATGTAGAATGTAGAATGTAGAATTTAAGAATGTAGTGCCGTGACACAGCTAAAATGAGGGAATAAGTAGGTTGGGTGTAGCTTGCTTCGTAACCCAACATCCGAGTGTGTTGCGTTGGGTTTCACTTTGTTACACCCAACCTACATTTTTAGTCGTGCCACGCCAGTAGCAACAATATCCGCGATCGCAAAACCAACATTAACCATTACCGACAGATCTGGTGTTGGGTTACGAAGAAAGCTTCACCCAAACTGGATATTTCTTACCCATCGCGCAGTAATGGGGTCGTTCTTATTGCATTTGACGATAACCTTGATCCCATACTCGCCCAAACGATAACCATGGGATTAGTTATGTTAACCAGGAGGATGCTGACAGGGCGGGTTTTGAGGGGAATATTTGGGTCGAATGGTGTAAATTATTGCTAAACCCGCCCCTACACATGCTGGTATAAATGGTGTTTGGTTAAGGAAGAATGTGCAATTCAGACCTTATAGGCGCACGCCTATCCCATTATCAAGATAATAGCAAAAAATAGCTAAAATTACAACCAACAAAATATTATAGAGCGATCGCTTAGAGCACCAACCACAAATTTTAGATCCCCGACTTCTTCTTCGGGTTGACCCTGGTTAATTACAGATTCAATCGAGAAGTCGGGGATCTTGGTTGCCATCGCCAGAAACCGGGTTTCTTGTAAGAATACAGATCAAGCGCTCGCAGTAATCGGGTCGTTCTTATCGCATTTGACGATAATCTTGATCCCATACTCGCCCAAACGATAACCATGGGATTAGTCGTGTTAACCAGGAGGATGCTGACAGGGCGGGTTTTGAGCGGAATCTTTAGGTCGAATGGTGTAAATTATTGCTAAACCCGCCCCTAGACATGCTGGTATAAATGGTGCTTGGTTAAGGGAGAATGTACAATTCAGACCTTACAGGCGCACGCCTATCCCATTATTAAGATAATAGCAAAAAATAGCTAAAATTACAACCAACAAAATATTATAGAGCGATCGCTTAGAGCACCAACCACAAATTTTAGATCCCCGACTTCTTCTTCGGGTTGACCCTGGTTAATTACAGATTCAATCGAGAAGTCGGGGATCTTGGTTGCCATCGCCAGAAACCGGGTTTCTTGTAAGAATACAGATCAAGCGCTCGCAGTAATAGGGTCGTTCTTATCGCATTTGACGATAACCTTGATCCCATACCCGCCCAAACGATAACTATGGGATTAGTTGTGTTAACCGGGGGGATGCTGACAGAGCGGGTTTTGAGCGGAATCTTTAGGTCGAATGGTGTAAATTATTGCTAAACCCGCCCCTAGACATGCTGGTATAAATGGTGCTTGGTTAAGGGAGAATGTACAATTCAGACCTTACAGGCGTACACCTACTCCATTATTAGAATAATAGCAAAAAATAGCTAAAATTACGACCAACAAAATATTATAGAGCGATCGCTGTGGATGAAGATTGTCGAAAATGCCCACCCTACAGACTTCTACAAAAAAGGAGAACGATATGCCCAATTGGGAAACAAGCAAAAAGGCATTCAGGATTTCAATAAGGCTGCAAAACTCTATGCTGAGTAAGGAGATACTGCTAGCCAGCAAGAAGTATTAGAGCTACTGAAGCAACTGTAGCAAGCTTAAAGATAGTATTGGTGGTCAGTGACAATATTTGTGCTCTAACTTGGTACTTTATATATGGGCGTACATTTTCCCATTATACAATAATAGCACAAAAGACGTTTTTGTAACAGTAGGGCTGTTAGCATTGGCGCTAGTATTTTGCCCATTCGACTATGATCTTTCTTCGCCAATGCTTTACCCTTCGGTAGACTTGCGGGTGAAAGTAAATTGGTTGGGTTAACCGGGAGATGGTGTGGGGCGGGTTTTGAGCCTAATATTTGGGTGGGATGGGTTAGATTATCGCTAAACCCGCCCCTACGAATTTGGGGATTTTGGGATATTGGCTGGCAATAAGATAGGAAAATGCGATCGCTTTGAGCACCACTGTAGGTGCTCGCCTACAGTACTCGGTTTAATCCTATGATTGTAGTGCGTAAGCGATGCTAGCGCGTAGCGCAAACATCTTGCTCGCTAGTATTATACAAATTAAATGCGTAACAACTTACCAACAATATTCCTAAGCCCCTGCACTGGCAAGATGCCAGTGCCACAAAACAGAAAATATCAGCTGTCGGGGCGGGTTTAGGGTCGCCATTGACGCATTTGGCGATAATCTTGCGACAAAACCCGTCCTGCCGTTAACGCATTTGCTTACAATCTTAAGACAAAAATGAGCAATTTCTCTTCTTCACCAAGCTTGACAGATTTTTAATTTTTAATCATAGTTTGAATATAACCACAAAGGTAAACAGAGCTATAGTGCAGTCAAAATACTGTACGCTCTTCATCGACGAGGTGCCCCGAACTGCACGGGGATGTATAGTACAGTTGAAATACTGTATGCCTGTCGCACATTATTATGATAAACCCACGGCTGCAATTACCGTGGGTTTGCAATTAAATCCCTTTCCTTAGCATTTCTAAATGAGATGTAAAACAAAACAAACATTACAACATAAGGCTTTAAGGGAGAATAAAGCAAAAGAGATTTTGAGAGTATATAGGGGTTTGAGTAGTATGCGAGCGAAAACAGACATTCAAACTATAACATTACTTTTACTGCTGTAAAGCTAGCAGGTTACAGATACCGTTAACGATCTAGTTCTGCTCCTTTGAGTACACTATTCAAGCTATTTTATAATTCTGTAGATGATTAATTACTCTGTTGATACACCTGAACGAGAAGTCATTTATTCCGCTTTAGCATTGCTCAGTGCTATCACTGTTTCTTTTTTGAGATCCTTTCGAGATGGTCAACTTTATCAATTTACAGCACCTTCAGCTTTGATGATTTTCGTATTGCTTATCTCAATTTATGATTCATTCATCTGGAGAATAGCATCCAGATTAGGAATTAGCGCTATTCCTGATCTCAATGGTAATTGGGAAGGTCAGCTGGAAAAAAATAATGGTGATGCTTTCCTCGTTTCGCTTCATGTGTCTCAATCTTGGCGAAAAATTCAAGCGAGTTTAGATACATCATCAACAGTTGGCTCACTTCAAATTTGTGGGATGTCTATTTCTGATAAAAATCGCCCAGTTGTTAAATGGATCTATAATCTCCGCCCACGCTACTTTGCTCTCGAAGAGGGGTATAATCCTAGTGGCGAAGGAGTTAATGAGTTTCGAGTTCTAAATCTTAACAGTGAACAAAGACTGGATGGAGCTTATTGCTGACTGTTATCAAACCTTTCGTTTAGGTTAAACTAAATACTAGACCTCTGGCATAAATCCCGGAAGGGTTAAGCATTGGCGGACAAAAACCTTGGTTTTATGGGCAATATGCTAGCGCCAATGCTTAACCCCTACAGTCAATTAACTACTTTTACAAGAGGTCTACTAATGTTCCTTCTCTCACCTGTGCTTCCATTAACTAAGACATGACTATGCATTCCCCAGTGGAATTCCAAGACGCTTTTGATCTTATTGTTGTTGGTGCTGGACATTCCGGCTGTGAAGCAGCCTTAGCCAGTGCTCGCTTAGGCTGTCGTACCCTTTTACTTACCCTCAATCTGGACAAAATTGCTTGGCAACCCTGTAATCCAGCGGTGGGGGCACCGGCTAAGTCCCAACTCGCCCATGAGGTGGATGCTTTAGGGGGAGAAATCGGTAAAATGGCAGACCGAACTTACCTACAAAAGCGGGTGTTGAACTCCTCACGGGGACCGGCAGTGTGGGCATTGCGAGCCCAAACTGATAAGCGGGAATATGCCGCAGTGATGAAGAGGATTGTGGAAAATCAGGAAAACCTGGTCATCCGGGAAGGCATGGTGACGGATTTGGTTCTGGGTGCTAATGATGAGGTGATTGGTGTCCAAACTTACTTTGGTGTAGCTTTCCAAGCAGCAGCAGTGGTACTAACTACTGGTACTTTCCTGGGTGGTCTCATTTGGGTAGGCAACAAATCGATGGCAGCAGGAAGGGCCGGGGAATTTGCGGCGGTTGGTCTGACTCAAACCCTGAATCGACTGGGTTTTGAAACCGGTAGACTGAAGACAGGAACTCCGGCACGGGTGGATAAGCGATCGGTAGACTATAGTAAGCTGGAACCTCAATTAGGGGATGAAGAGGTACGCTGGTTTAGCTTTGATCCGGAAGTATGGGTGGAACTCGAACAGATGCCTTGTTATCTCACCCGCACCACGGCTCAGACTCATCAAATCATTCGGGACAATCTCCACTTATCACCAGTTTATGGTGGCTGGGTGGATGCTAAAGGTCCTCGTTACTGTCCCAGTATTGAGGACAAAATTGTACGGTTTGCTGATAAGGAAAGCCACCAAATTTTTATTGAGCCTGAAGGTAGAGAGATTCCAGAACTCTATATTCAGGGATTTTCTACGGGATTACCGGAGAATTTGCAATTGGGGATGTTACGTAGTTTGCCTGGTTTAGAAAACTGCGTTATGCTACGTCCTGCCTATGCTGTGGAGTATGATTACTTACCAGCAACTCAGTGCTACCCTACCCTGATGACGAAGAAGATTGAAGGGCTATTTTGTGCTGGTCAAATTAATGGTACTACTGGCTATGAAGAGGCGGCAGCTCAAGGTATTGTTGCGGGGATTAATGCAGTACGATATGTCCGCCATCAAGAAATGGTAGTCTTTCCCCGGGAGGAGAGTTATATTGGTACTTTGATTGATGACCTGTGTACTAAAGACCTGAGAGAGCCTTACCGGATGTTGACCAGCCGTTCTGAATATCGTCTCTTACTGCGTTCCGATAATGCTGACCGACGTTTGACACCTTTAGGAAGGGAATTAGGACTAATTGATGACCGCAGGTGGGGGATCTATACCCAGAAACAAGCTAATATTACTACAGAAAAAGAGCGACTTAACCAAATCCGGATCAAGGAACAGGAGGAATTAGGAATTGCGATCGCTTCTGATACCCAGCAAAAGATTAAAGGTTCGATTACCCTAGCTGATTTACTGCGCCGTCCTGGTTTCCACTACGTCAATCTTGATCAATATGGTTTGGGTAATCCCCATCTCCAACAGTCGGAAAGGGAAGGTGCTGAAATTGATATCAAATATTCTGGTTATCTTGAGCGCCAACAAAAGCAAATTGATGCGATTTCCCGTCAAGCACAGCGACAGTTACCCGCTGATTTGGATTACTCCACTATTGAAACTCTATCTAAGGAGTCTCGGGAAAAACTCTCGAAGGTGAGACCTTTAACTATTGGTCAAGCTTCCCGCATTGGGGGTGTGAATCCAGCAGATATCAACGCTTTGTTGGTATATTTGGAAATGCGTCTACGTGCAGTATCGGTTTAGTTAATTGAGGAATTGGGAATTGGGAATTGGGAATTGGGAATGGAGAATGGAGAATTTAGAATTTAGAATTTAGAATTTAGAATTTAGTCAAATGTAGGTTGGGTGTAGCGAAGCGCAACCCAACAGCAAATTCTTCGGGGGAGAATATCAGTTTTGGGGAATACACGGGTTGCGATCATTAAAGAAGTCGGGGATCTGGGCGTATCAGAGACAATTTACCGCATTAACAGCAGCTAGCATTCCTCCAACAGCAACATTACCCGTGTTCCTCATATTTACATCCGCCAAACTTTCCACCTCTAATGTGCCCCCATTATTGGTTAGTTGATAATCTGTATCGCTATTATTACCATTCAAGTGTACACAAAGACGACCGGCAAAGGTTGTCCCATTCAAACCGAAGTTAGTATTATTTGTTAACTGATTGTTCTGGACATCAGCCTCAATTTGTCCATTCTGACTATCGATGAAAATTCCATTGACACCATTGTTGCTGATGTTGGTATTGTCGTTGAGCAGTGCACTTATCTCTCCATTCCCATTAGTCAAGATTAAAATTCCATCGAAAACATTGTTGCTGATACTGAGATTTTCGGTAATCGTCGTCATTATCTTTCCATTCTCACTAGCAGTGAGGACAATTCCAATTTGACCATTGTCGTCTATGTTGGTGTTGTTGTTGATATTCGTAGTAATCTGTCCATCCCCACCAGCAGAGATGCCAATTCCATGGAAACCATTTTGGCTGATGCTGTTGTTGCTAATCTCCGCAGTTACCTCTCCATTCCCAAGAAAAGTAGAGATGTTAATTCCAAGGGAACCATTATTGCTGATGCTGTTATTGGTAATTTCCGACAAAGTTATCTGTCCATTCCCAAGAGCAAAAATGGTAATTCCATCGACATCATTGTTGCTGATGTCGGTGTTGTCTTTAATATTCGCAGTAATCTGTCCGTTCCCATTAGCCTCAATGGTAATTCCACTGCCATCATTTTGGCTGATGTCGGTGTTGTCTTTAATATTCCCAGTAATCTGTCCATTCCCATTAGCAAAGATATGAATTCCACTGGAAGTATTGTTGGTGATGTTGTTGCCGGTAATCTTCGTGGTTATCTGTACATTCTCATTAGCCTCAATGAAAATTCCATTGATACCATTGTCGCTGATACTGAGGTTGTCTGTAATCTCCGTATTTATCAGTGCATTCTCAAAGGTAAGGATATGAATTCCATTGAAACCATTATTGCTGATGTTGGTGTTGTTATTGATATTCGCAGTAATCTGTCCATTCTCATTAGACTCGATGAAAATTCCATTGCTACCATTGTTGCTGATGTTGTTGTTGGTAATATTCTTGGTTATTTGTGTATCCCCACTAGCAGAGATAAAAATTCCATTAGCAGCATTGTCATTGATGCTGTTATTGCTAATCTCCGCAGTTATCCAGCCATTTCCACTAGCAGAATTATTAATTCCCTCAGCACCATTTTGGCTGATGCTGTTGTTGGTAATCTTCTCCGTAATCTTTCCATTCTCATTAGCAAAGATGCTAATTCCTCTGAAGCCATTTTGGCTGATGCTGTTGCTGGTAGTCTCCGTAGTAATCTGTCCATCCTCAAAAGCAGAGATGTCAATTCCACTGAAACCATTGTTGTTGATGTTGTTGCTGGTAATCCCCGTAGTTATCTGTCCATCTCCATTAGCAAAGATGCTAATTCCTCTGAAATCATTGTCCCTAATGCTGGAATTATTCTTAATCACCAGATTTCCAGTGCCACCGAAAGATTCAATAGTAATACCGTTGAGAGTATTATTCTCAATGGTGTTGTCAGTGATGGTAGCATTGCTGATTTGGGAGTTACCGCCGTCAGTGCCGCCACTAGAACCGAAAGTTAACCTTCCCTGGTTGATGATCACACCGTTGCCACCATTGTTGGTAATCCTATTGTTACTGATATCTAAGCTATTGACCATGGCTTCCCCTTCCAAGAAGATGCCGATACCATCACCGCGAATATTAGCGGTAGGATCAGCAGTATCAATCCCATTGTTTTCCACCTGATTCCCGGAAATAGTGAGGCTAACTTCTCCGGCGGTAGTATTGATTAAGGCAATCCCTTGTCCAGTTGACAGATAATTATTAGCGGGATTCGTGAAATCAGAATTACCAAAAAAACCAGTAGTACCATTAACTTGGTTATCGGTAATTTCCACAGCACCAGTCACCTCAAACAGTCCAATTCCCTGTCCCGTGGGGGGATTAGCCGTAGTGGGATCCCCAGGTAAAACACCGGCAGTATCACTAATCTTATTATTGGCAATCTGAACAGTGCCGTCCACCTGGCGCAGGAGAATCCCTTGATGTTGTGCTCGATGAATCTGAAAATCAGAAATTGCGATTGCACCACTACTATTTTCTACTAAGATGCCCTCGGCTTGGGAATCGGTAATTTTCCCATTAGCTAACGTTAGGTTGCCGGTAACACCATTGAGGGTAACACCATTAGTGGTGGAATTGGTGCTGATGATCTTACCACCAGTGACGGTAAGGTTATTAATATTAGTCCCCACTAACGCTGGTACGCCATTTCCTGTTAGATTGGTATTTGTTAGAGTAACGGTTCCTGTCGTATTTGCCAATAACAGAGCCGCTTGAGAGGAACTAGTAATACTACTATCCCGAATCGTGATTTCGCCGATATCCCTAACAATAATACCCGGGCCACTGTTACTAGTAAGATTAAATCCCGACAGCACCGACTGGTCTGCCAGGGTGATTGTACCGGTAAAGTTAGTCAGCTGACCACTGTTAGAAAACGGTAGTGCCACTAATCCCAATCCCTGGATACTAATCTCCTGTAACACCCCGGCGGATAATAATTGTACTTGAGCAGGAATGGTAATGGAACCAATATCTACCGAATTAGCTCCTGATCGCACATATATTATATAGTTACCATCAGACTGAGTAACTGCTATCCCTTCTTGCAGGGTACTAAAGGGACTCTCAAACGTACCATCACTATTACCTCCCTCCGTCACATGGACAAATACCCAAGGTTGTCCCGTCGCAGGATTAGTTGCCGTTACAGTAGATTCCCCGGTAAACGTCTCCGATGTTACCTGCTGATCTACTATAATAGAAGCACTACGAGATACCGATTCTCCTATCCTTGCCCACACTGATTCCATTTCATCGGGTTCTTGACGATAAGCAGCAGGACGAGTACCGGGGAAAGTTCCCCCGACAGTAAACAGGATATTCGTACCAAACAAGTCATCGTGCTGTACACCCAAGCCCAGATTGAGGTAGTCTGTGGGTTTGACTTCTACCCTAATTTTTCCTCCTACGGTACTCGGAGAACCAGAAGCATCGTAGTAGTAAATCCCGACCTGGCCTCGCACTTCTCCCCCATTGGCAAACTCAGTAATTTTTGCTCCCACTTCCAAATCCAGTCCACTCATCGCTGCTTCCCGGATAGTCGTAGTTTGGAAGGTGCCGTTTACTGGTAATAATAAGGAATTCCCTTGAAAAAAAGGATCTCCCGTCAGCTGCAAGTTGCTCTCCACCGTATTGCTAGCCACCACCTGACGAGTATCTCCCACGGGGAGGTAACCATTGAGGCGGAAGTCCCAGATTTCCCCCAAACTCTCTAATCCCAACCCTATCTGGTTGAAAGTACGAGTCCCAGTATCCCGGTTATCGTAACCCACATAGCCACCAAAGGTGCGGTTCAATTCTGGGTTAAAGGCACGGTATCCCAGCAGGACATTACCCCCCAGGTTAGCGCTATTATCTAACAAAAAGCGGCCTTCGAGGAAAAGCAAGTCCTTACCAGGATTCTGAAAGAGGGGAACAAAACTCTCAAAGCGACCAAAGCCATCATGACCAGCCGCAGAACTATTATAACCAGTTCCTACGCGAGGAGTAATTTCCAAATCAGCAGCAGAGCCGGTGGTTTCAGGAGGAGCCGTTTCTGTTTCTGTTGTCTGTGCCGCTACTGGGGAGTAGGACATCCCAGTTATCAGGATGCCGAGGAAGATTGTCGGTAGTGCTTTGCTAATCACAATTTGCCCTTAAGACAGATGCTTTTTTTCTATCATAATATTAAGTAGGTCTTAGGCATTAGATAAAGGCCAAAATCCTACACCAAAAGGTGTGCCAATTCTGTCAAGGGAATTAGCTAGCGATCGCTTTCTCCTTATCATATTTTATTGGTTGTAATTTTCGTGATTTGTTGCTACCATTCTAATAATGGGGTACGTGTGCGCCTGTAAGTAAAATCAGGAGGACAAGGAAGATAAGGAGAAGTTGTTTAAATCTCGTTTAGGATTACCATAATTACAGGACAAGGATGAAAGCCAATGTTTTGCTATAGAGCGCCCAAGGGGCGCATTTCCCGCTTCCCCCATGCAGGTCACCAACAAGCCAAACCCTCTTCCCTCCTGCCTCCTGCCTCCTGCCTCCTGCCTGGTTTCTTAAAAGTTCGTGCTATTGTTCTTACCACTGGCATCATTTGTGCCTTTACAGTAGGATGGTCTCCTGCGCGATCGCAGGAAGTGGAAGTTGAGGAAACCGCAGTTGAAGCAGTTGAAGAGGTGCAAGAGGTTGAACCTGCTCAAGGAGACCCTAGCGCTGCCGTCACTACGGAAAATCCTGATATTCCCGTTGATGAATTGGAATTGCTAGTCAAACCCCTCACCCTGGAAAAACTGGAAAATGAAGCGGCAGGGTGGATGCTGTTGCTCGAAACCAAGGCTCTAGAAATCAGCGAGGCGGAAATTGCTGTCAAACGCCAGAATGTATCGATTAAGCAACAGGAAGAAGCAGTTAGTCAGTTAGAAAAAGCAAAAGAAGCTCTCCAAGAAGCAGAGGAAGCTCAAGCCAAAGCAGATCCTGGTACACCAGAGTACGAAGAAGTCACCAAAAAGGTAGAGGAAGCTAAAGAAAACCTCAGAAAAGCTCAAGCAGCTATTGAAGAAGCAGCTACGATTGAAGAGGAATTGAAAGAAGACAAGGCGCTACAGGATGCTTTGGAAAAAGCGCAGGAAACGGCTGAGTTAGATGCTGCCAAGGAAATTCTGGACAAGGCGGAAAAAGCACGAGAGGACATGACTCCCGGTTCTGTTGAGTACGAGAAAGCCACAGAACAAATCGATCAACTAAAAGAAGCGATCACAGCTTTGGAGGCAGCAGAAGAGGCTCAGCAGAAGACAGAACCTGACTCACCGGAATTCCAGCAAGCTGAGCAGCAAATTGAAAAAGCTCAAGAAAAACTCAAAAAGGCAAGGGAGGCTATTGATGGAGTTGAGCCAAGTGAAACTGAACTCCAAGAGCAACCGGCTGAGACTATCGACGAAGCCGCAGATCTTTTAGAAGAAACCGAAATTGAAGTTAATGGGGAAGAGCAAGTTGCTGGTTCACCGGAAGTAGTCGAAGGCGAAGATAACCTCGAAGAAAAACAAGAGCAGCTGGAGGAAGCAGCAGAAGAATTGGAAAAGAGTGCCCAAAAAGAGTCGGAATTAAAAAACCAACTAGTAGCAACGGTCACTGAACTCCAGTCTGAGCAAACAGCAATTATTGATCGCTTTAAAGTGGTCTTGGATCAACTAGAAAAAAAAGGTAGCAACGTTGATGTTTACCGCAAATATATTGACGTTGTCAGCGGCTTACAATTAGATGTAACAGATACCGAAGGTTTAGGGGTGCGGCTGATCAGTTGGATTAAATCTGAAGAAGGAGGTCTGCGCTGGACTGGTAATATCGGTACTTTTGTAGGGATTGTCGTTGCCTCGTTTATTATTTCTCAAATCCTAGGCATACTCTTCAACCAACTATTTAGGCGATTGGGAAATGTATCCGGAACATTGCGTGAATTTGTCGTTATACTGATCAAACGGGGAGGAGTTGTTTGTGGTGTTCTGTTGGCTCTCACTGCCTTAGAAGTCAGCTTAGGTCCTATTTTAGCCCTAGTCGGTGGTGCTAGTTTCGTGTTAGCGTTTGCACTGCAAAGTGACCCAGGTTACTTTA
>JAAHGR010000759.1 GCA_010672425.1 Symploca sp. SIO2E6 | reverse complement strand
TTTTGACGTATCTTTCCAAGAACTTTTTGCAACCTGGTATTCAGGAGGCACTCTAGTCTTAGTTTCTCAAGAAGTCAGGCGTGATAGTTTTGCTCTGATGGCATTTATGGCTGAGAGCCAGATAGAAAGAATATTTCTGCCCTTTGTCGCCTTACAACAGTTATCACTGGTGGCTCCTCAATGTCAAGTTTTACCGCCATTGCGGGAAATAGTGACAGCAGGAGAACAATTGCAGGTGACTGCGGATTTAGTGGCATTGATGAATCGACTGCCTGAGTGTAAACTGCAAAATCAATACGGACCCTCAGAAAGTCATGTTGTTTCTGCTTATACCTTAGAAGGTGCTGCTGAGAATTGGCCGAAACTACCGCCGATTGGTCGTCCTATTGCTAACAATCAACTCTATATTTTCGATAGGGATTTACAGCCAGTTCCCATCGGTGTTCCCGGAGAACTTTATATTGGTGGAGTTGGTGTTGCCAATGGTTATCTTAACCGTCCAGACTTAACTGCCGCAAGATTTATCACCATAGAAGGGAACAGGTTGTATAAGACTGGAGATTTAGTTCGTTATCTGTATGATGGAAACATCGAATTCTTAGGTCGTATTGATAACCAAGTTAAAATTAGGGGTTTCCGTATTGAAATTGGAGAAGTTGAAACTACTCTGAGTCAACATCCTATAGTCAAAGAAACAGTAGTATTAGCGAGAGAAGACCAACCTGGTAACAAACGTTTAGTCGCGTATATTGTACCCGAAACTGCCATCACTCAGGATATTGTCCCCCAATTAAAACAGTATCTCAAGGAAAAATTGGCAGAGTATATGGTACCCTCCGCTTTTGTGGTGTTGTCAGCACTACCACTAACTCCCAGCGGGAAAGTTAACCGTCGTGCTTTACTTGCACCGGATATTTCTAATTTTAGTCAGAGGGATAACTTTGTTGCACCCCGTGATCGCATAGAAGAACAACTAGCACAAATGTGGTCAGAAATTCTGCATATTAATCCAGTGGGAGTTAGAAGTAATTTCTTTGAGTTGGGAGGTCATTCTCTGTTAGCAGTTAGTTTAATGGCAAAAATCCAGCAGTGCTTTGCCAAAAAATTACCTTTGTCCACTCTATTGACTAACCCCACAATTGAAGATTTAGGCAGTTTGATTCGAGGAGAAAGTCAAGTTAGTTCTTCTTCCCTAGTTCCCCTGCAAACTCAAGGAAACAAGCAACCGTTTTTCTGTGTACATCCCGCTGGAGGTCACGTATTCTATTATCAGGGCTTATCCCGTTATTTAGGTAGTGACCAACCTTTTTATGGATTACAAGCACAAGGGTTTGGTGAAGGGGAACAGGTCTTGACCAAAGTCGAAGACATGGCTGATTTTTATATCAAGACCATCCAAGAATTTCAACCCCAGGGACCCTATCAAATAGGTGGCTGGTCTTTCGGGGGAGTTGTTGCTTTTGAAATGGCACAACAGTTACTTCACCAGGGCGAAGAGGTTAGTTTATTGGCCTTGTTAGACCCTTGGGTTCCTATGTTACTAGACCCCAATAAAAAAATTGACAATTTGTACATGAGGGGTGTACTAAGTCGTTACTTTGGAGGTATGTTTGGTGTCACTAACTTAGTTACTGAAGATGAGTTATTAGGTTTGGACTCAGAAGAACAAATAGAGTTTATAATTGATAAGGCAGAGAAGTTAGAGTTATTTCCCCAGGAAGCTACTCGCGAACAAAACCGACGCTTTATTGATGTCATAATTGGCACATTGAAGGCAACTTACACTTATAAGCGTCATCCTTACCCAGGAAAAGCAACAGTTTTTCGGGCGCAAGAAAAGCATCCCCATGGCATAGATACCCAATTGGTTTGGGTAGAAATGTATGCTATTTTAGATGTAGCTGATATGGAAGTAGTTATGGTTCCTGGTAATCATTTTACGTTTATCAAAGAACCAAATACTAAGGTATTAGCAGAACGTTTGAGTGAGCACTTAAAGTAGTAATAGCATAAGAGGTTGATCATGTTAGGGACAGCATCAGAATCCAAGAAAAAGATTTACAGAATCATCTACGGTTACTGGCAAAGTCAGTGCGTTTATGTAGCAACAAGTTTAGGTATTCCGAATCTACTTCATTATGGGCCAGAAACCGTTGAGACGATAGCGGAAAAAACTGGGACGAAAGCCGACAAGCTGTATGTTATGCTACGGGCCTTAGCTCATTTAGGAATATTTGTCGAAAAGCCAGGGCGTGTTTTTGCTCCCACAGAATTATCAGACCTGTTAATTACAGATGATTCCCCATCTATAGGTCATTTTCTAATGCACATTACAGAGCCTGATATGTGGGATGCTTGGCGAGAATTAGGAAATAGTCTGAAAACGGGAGAAGTACCTTTTGAGCTAGCCAAGGGGCAGGATTTTTACAGTTCTTTCATGACAGAACATCCCCACAGCAAGTATCTGTTTAACAATGCTATGAGCTTCTTAACGGCTGAAGCCATCGATCCCTTATTTGAGGTTTACGATTTTAGTCGTTTTGGAACCGTGATGGATATCGGCGGCAATCAGGGAACGTTGATTGCCAACATTGTTAAAAGATTTGGCTGTAAAGGAATTTTGTTTGACTTACCCCAAGAAGTCGAAACCGCACCGAGTAATATCTCTAAGTATGGAGTTCTTGACTTGGTACAAGTTGTAGGTGGTAGTGCTTTAGACTCTTTACCCAAAGGTGCTGATGCAATCACCATGAAGTATTTTCTGTCTGTATTTAGTCGGGAAGATTCCATCAAGGTACTGACCAACTGCCGGGAAGCTCTTAATCAAGATGGTAGGGTAATACTGCTGCAAACTTTAGTTCCCTCTTTGGGAGCCCCCGTAGAATATCCCGATGGCACAATACCTGGCTTAGCAGCAGTGCAAATGATGATTACCAATCCAGGAGGTCATTGGCGCACAGAGGAGGAATATAAAGATTTGTTTGCAGAGAGTGGTTTTCAACTCGAACAAGTGGTTAATACTGGTACTAGTTTGACGGTTATGGAGTTTAAAAGTAAAGAGTGAGGAAAATGAACCACACCAGACACAAAGGACACAGAGAGATTTTAGATTGAAGTAAAAAACCTGCTTGCTCACCAACCGCCCAGAACCCCGACTTCTTGAAGAAGTCGGGGTTCTACGAAGTCTTACCCATTGTTGATAACTGGGAAGTTTTATTATTGATACAGCGCTTTGCGCTGTAATGAAGTACACTTTTCCAAAAGTCCCCGTGGAACTAAAAGCGTAGCGTCCTCTGGCTTCCCCCTTATTAAGGGGGACGGGAGGGGGATCTAAGGGGGATGCGAGGGGGATCAACACTGTACCGCATAGCAGAGCAAACTGCTGTATTTGTACTTAAGAACAAAACCCGCCTTGTCGATAACCTTGCCGATTGGCGCGATCGCGTGCTCGAAAACATGGTCTGCTGTAGAATAAGGACAGGCAGGATGCCTGTTCCACGGAAGTTTTATTATTGATATTTGTACTTAAGAACAAAACCCCGCCTTGTCGATAACCTTGCCGATTGGCGCGATCGCCTTCTCGAAAACATGGTCTGCTGTAGAATAAGGACAGGCAGGATGCCTGTTCCACGGAAGTTTTATTATTGA
>JAAHGR010000758.1 GCA_010672425.1 Symploca sp. SIO2E6 | reverse complement strand
GTTCTCCATCTTTGAACTGGGCTACTGTATCTTTGAGTGCATCCAAAGCTCCAGTGGCTATGAATTCTAGCTCCTGTAAGCGCTGCTTTTTAGCCGCAGCCTCTGCGATTTGGGCTTGAAGCTGCTCGATTAGTTGGTCTTGTTTTTGTAGTTGATCTGTGAATATCATGGTCATAGGTTAAAAAAAAGCCAGCGCTTTGATTTCCAGTCGTGGGCGCTGGCTTTGCTATGCAATTATGGGTTCTCCTAAAGTGAGGTGTTGACCTCCAGTTAAGTTGTGTAAGTTGCACCTCCGGTGGGGTGCTGGTTGTGACGCAAGTTGTCAATCAGGAACTGGCACAAAGCTAACTGCTCATCCCAAATCAATGAGTCGAGCACTTGAATCAGCGGGATACCATAGTCATGCAGGCTCAAAAAGATGCCCACTTCGTTACAAGCTTGCTGCAAGCTGTAGTTGCCCCACGATTCCTGGAATTCTGGGTCGGTATCATGATTACCGACAGCCGCGATCATCATAATGATTTCAAACTTATGATGCTTGGGCAAACCTTGAAGGTGATTCCCGAAATGAGCTGTTAGCTGGCGGGGAACGGAACCATCGAGGTAACTGAGTAATGGTTTTGCTGTTGAATTTTTCAGATAATCTGCCATGATGTAAAGGTTCCAGCCCTAATAGAACTGGGGTTGGTGTATTGAAAGGTCAGCACTCAAACTTTGGTCGGGGCGAGTGCTGGCTTTTTGGTGTAATAAAATTTAACAACAGTTTTTTCTCGTGTTGAGGAGTACTTCTCGCCTCCGTTAGTACCTTCCGTCCGGCTCCCAGGCTTCAGCTCGTAAGCTTCTTAGGGTTTCGCCTTTACCGCTACTGTTCCGGTTGGCTGTGGGTTGTCGTGTTTGTGTTTGGTTTTGGAAGCTTTGGGTAGGTAGTTGGTCTTGCGGGTTTGCGCCGCGCCCTCTGTTTCCATATTTTTACTCTAATCCATTGGTATGTCGATGTCAATATATCGACATATGTTTATTATGATGATATGTTTTAGGTAGTAATCTATGGAAATACGTTGATATGTTGACACCAATAATTATGTCCAGCTATGAACGCCCTGATGATTGGCTGCACGGGGAAAAAAAAACGGGTAAGCAATTTATGCTTACTCTTACAGCATCAGCGGCTATAGATACTGTTGCTAGGGAGCTTGGTATTAGTCGCTCTGAAGTTGTAGAACGTGCTGCTAGATGTGGCGGGATGCAGCTAGCTAAAAAATTTGATACGGAAACAGGAGAGTGCAGTAAGGAAAGCAAAGAAGGATGTGAACAAAGAGATAATGCCGCGTAATTAACACTTACAAATTTTGCAAGTTGGATATCTAGCTTCGTTGCAATTAAGGCATATATTACAAATATATTACATAAAAAGAGTGTCATCAAATGACCCAAACGCCTCAAATCAGCACACCATCAGAGCAAGACCGCATCGACTTGTTAATTAACCAAGTGGGCAGACAGACCGAGGGTGTAACCGCATACATGAGAGAAAATTACGTGTCTAGAGTTGGAAAGCTCCGACAAGAAAAGGGGCTGACACAGCGTCAAATTGCCGAGGCGCTAGGCGTCGATGTCTCTACTGTCCGAAACTGGGAAAAAAGCAGAGATGGAGTAAAGATGTTTGTCAGAGTTGCCAAACTTTGCGATTTGTTTGATTGCCAACCTACAGATTTGTATGAAGAGGAGGTGGTTGGTGGTGATTGACCCTCAAGTCATCAACCCTCTGGCACTACCATCTGTGTCTCTGGAGTTGCGATCGCAACTCCCCATAACCCCATCCATATACTTTGCAATTGACACTCAAGGAGTTATCCAATACATAGGGCGTTCAGTTAACCCTAAACAGAGATGGGCAAATCACCATCGACTTAACGAATTCAATGAGATTGGTGGCATTAAGATTGCTTGGTTAGAGGTAAACGATGAAAGTTTGCTTAATGAAATTGAGCAGGCGTTGATAGAGTATTTTGACCCACCACTAAATAATCGTGCGGTTAAGGCAGAGCTTGACTTCCAACCTGTCATTCAGAAAAGGATGGAGGAATTGGGAATCGACTTAGCCACACTAACCCGCCGCTACTGCGAGATTAGGCAAGCCAAGGGAGAGACAACGGCTGTTCCGGTTAACCGTAGAGCCATGATCTCTAAAGCTATTTCTCACGGAGGAAATCCCAAGATAGAAACCTTTTTGGACATACTAGAAGCTTTGGATGGCGAAATTCTTCTTCAATGGAGAAATACTAAAATTCAAAAGTTATGATTAACCCTCCAAAAAAACACGTTCACAACTAAAAAAATCCACGCAAAGAAAAAGTTGATGGAGCAGGTGAGCAATTGTGATTCGTTGGAAACTGAACGAGATGATGGCGCGAAGGCGTATCCGAAACAAGGATTTAGCTGTTTCTCTTGGAATCAGTGAAAATTCTGTATACAGACTCAGAAGGACAGACGAAATGCCTCGCTTGTCTCCTGAGCGGTTAAATGGCATCTGTACTGCTCTTGACTGCCAACCAGGTGATTTACTGGTCTGGGAGCCGGACGATCTACAAGAGGATACCCAAGGCAACACGCCAAGCTCTCGTCAACCTATCAATGATTTGCTGCAAATTACTCCTAAAAGCTCTAGCAGCACTAAGTCTGAGATACAAGTGGCGGTATAGGGGAGAACAAATGACCCAAACACCTCAAAGCTTGTGGCTATTGTCGAGAGGCTGCTGGCTGAGAAGGGAACGGGGAATGAATGACACACACCATTACACAAAATGAAGGTTAGTAAAACCATAGAGACTGAAATGCCAGGATTGGGGCGCATGATTAGAAAAGCAAGGGAAGCCGATCGCCGACCCTTGACTCAGATATGTGCTGATGCTGGGATGACTCCTGCAAACTGGTACAGGATTGAATCGGAAGAGACAAAAGTTTTGCCCATTCAGACACTTCACTCAATCGAGCAAGTCCTCGGTGTGAGCTTTGGCATAACCTTTGATGAGGAGCAGAACAATACTAAGGAGGTGCAATCATGATTAACTCCCAAGCTATCAACCCTCCGAAACTACCATCTGTGTCAGGAAGTAATGCGATCGCGGCTTCCCAAAAAGCTTACTCACAAAGGCTAAAAGCATTTCAACCATTGCAAAGAAAATGACTCAAACACCGAACCTGGAACCAGACCGCATCGACTTGCTCATAGAGCAGGTTGGCAGATTTACTGAAGGTTTGACAGAATTCAGGCTTTCAATGACCGAAAGCATAGCTGAATTTCGAGCCGCTATGGAGCAAAACACAACTGAATTTCGAGCCGCTATGGAGCAAAGCATGAATGAGTTTCGAGCTGACATGGCTGAAATTAAGCTAACCACTCGACAACAAGCTGAGACAGCTGCCAGCCAAGCTGAGACTACAGCAAAGCTTGTGGCCATTGTAGAGAGACTGCTGGCTGAGAAGGGAACGGGGAATGAATGAGTGAATGGTCACCAGTAGATGAATCTAGAGACTGGCAGTGTGTAGCTGAACGCTGGCGTTGTCAAAAGCTAGCTCAAAAGCGTAAACAGGCTTTGGTCGATATCAAGCCAACCGGAGACAGCGTACTCAAGTGGGCGTGTATTTTCA
>JAAHGR010000757.1 GCA_010672425.1 Symploca sp. SIO2E6 | reverse complement strand
TTGTTGGACTTGTTCGAGGGATAGATCAGTCCCTTGAGCTACTAACTCGATAGACAAACCGAGTTCTAAAAGCTTGAGTGCGATTTCTCGCTGTTTCGCTTCACTGCCTTGACGTTTGGTTTTTTGTTCCCATTCCAAATACACTTGTGTCAGTTGCATCGCTAATTCTCCTGGCTCATTAGTACCAGTATAATCCAAGGCAATTTTCCAATTGGCCAACAGTTGTAAGGCTCTTAAACGTAATGGTTCGCTGTCCGGTAGAGCCAATAGTTCCGAGATTGCCTCTCCTTGCACTCTTCCTTTCCCCAGCAGTCTGAGCCAGAGGGTTTTTCGAGTTTTGGGTAGTTGATGGATGACAATCATCGTGGCTTTCAGATGCACATGCAAATGATAGATGCCATTAGGCCAAGATTTTCGTCGATAAGCACCAAAACCCTTGAGAGTACTTTTAGAAGCAGAAGGTGTCAGAATCCACAGGTGAGGCAGTTGAGCTTCTGGGATTGAGATATTATCTCGTTGAGCTTCCCTTTCCAGATTGGCTTGCAGCATGAAGAGTTTAAGCAGGCACTTGCGAATCTCGGTAACGGAAGGAGGATTGCGGAAGGGTTCGATGAGACAGGGAATAGTTGCAATTTTCCCTAGGAGTCCAAGACTGGGGAGAGCTGTGGTAGATTGATTAGGTTGGGGAATAAAGTAGATATCCACCTGGCGTGGTTCACCGGGGATTTCAAAGCTGCGCTCGACTTTCCCAAGGGGAGAGAGGAATTCTTCGAGCAGTTGTTTGGAAAATTGATCAAATGGAGTACGAGTCATTTAAAGAAAGACTGAAGTAAACTGGTCGAAGGTTTTAGATTGTAGACTGAAGATTCAACAAACACAAGTTTTGAAATTCGGTAAAACCGCCTTACTCCTCTACATCTTCTTGCTTGACTACCTCCAACGGCAGCTCTAACGCCTCGGCAATTTGAGCATCGCTTAAGCCAAATTGCCGTAATTTATCAATTTTAGTGACAGTCGTTTTAATGGTAACTTAGTCCAAGGTACTAACTCAGGAAGTATAGAAGCTAACGTTAAGTCCACCTCAGAGAATAAATTTGAGCAAAAGAAAACTCTTGCAGAAGACGCTAAAGAAATTCAACAACTCCTGAAACAACTCGAAGAAAGCAATCCCACTGCTACTGAGGATGAAAAGATTATTTACGTTAATGATGAAACTACTCCCAAATTCCAGCGTCGTGTAGTTGCAGCATTGCAGGCTGCTGGAGAAGCTGCTATTGATAAGTGTTTAGACAATCCCTACATCAAGATTGTGAAGGCTATTGTTAAGGGTTGGATGCAACCACAATAGGCTAGCACTAGCTATCACATGATGAGTTTACCTCAAAAGTGTGATCGCTTCACGTTCATCATCAAGGACACTCAACCGATTATAAATGTGAAATCTCTCTAACCGGGAGTCTCCCAGAACCCCGACTTCTTAAAGAAGTCGGGGTTCTTAAACGCTGAGCTTGGAGGGCATCTCAACCTCAAAAAAGCATTTTCTGTTTCTGTCAACTCTAAGAAGAAATTTGGTATGAGTGGGGCTTTGAAGAAACTGGGAGTGCAACTCGAAGGAACCCATCACCGAGGTATAGATGATGCGAGGAATATTGCCCGTATTGTTCAAGCTGTCTTAGCTTAGCACCGCAACTGGAAAATTCCCTATTCCCCATTCCCCGTTCCCTACTCCTTTGTGATGAACATCACTTTGCTCGTTGTGTCAAGTCACAGATGACTTTTGTAATAATTCGTTACATTAAATGTAATGAAACTTTACACAGGAGCTGTTGACTATGTACACATCTGATGAGTATGGCGTTCTCAACAACTACGCTACAGAGCCTCAAATGTACCTTGCTGTCTATCCTTCTCCTGAACAGCAACGCCGTTATGCCTTTATCGGTGCAATCGCTACTCTGTTTGTTACTTCGTTATTGTTAATCGCACTGTCTGTAAGCTAGAGCGTCGGTCTAGTAGAAGCTAGAAACCTGGTTTCTGTTGACGCTATCAATGAGATATCAAGGCTCTGACAAGAGAAACCCGGTTTCTTGACCGGTTCTCTAGAGCAGCGATTGGTGAAACCCGGTTGTTTTGGGATTCTTGCCAGAATCCCGCTTTCCAAAGAATAGTTGCCATTGTGGCGAAATTTAGTTAAATTACCTTGGAGTAAAGATCATGACTATTGTTATTGCACTGTTTGTTACTGGCTGGCTCGCTGCTGCTGTTATTGGTACTCAAGCCTATTTTCGAGGTGAGCAGTCCAAGCCTATTCATGAGCGTAACTGGCGTTCAGGCTCTTTTGAGAAACTGGCGAAGTCGATTACTGGTACTGAGATGGACTACACTACCCGTATTCCTGCTTATCCCATCGACAGCTACTTCAGCCGTTTATTGCCTAACGAATAAATCTCAGCCTTCAGCCCAAAATCTGTCAGCCTTTAGCCTTCAGCCTTCAGCCAAAAAGCTGAAGGCTGAGGTGCTAATAACTAAGGTTTTTGGTAATCATCTCTCATCAAGTTTATCTCGATCCGTTAACTAAAAAAAAATTAATAACTAACTATTATTCTCAATAAGTGGTATAGTTACATCCAGATACTTGATAATCAGTGTCTGAAATTAAATTCATCCCACGCCTTGCATGACGCGGGATTGCATCCTCCTGTACCGAGCCATTCCATCCTTAGAAGGAATGGTATTCGGAGCTGCTTTGTTGTGAGTTTATTCTGGGAAAGCTTTTTGATAATACACTCCCTATGGCCATTGAAATAGTTTCCAAACGCTTATTTTTCGCAATTGTTGCCTCAATCGCTTTGTCACTATCGCCGACAAGCCCGGTCAAAGCACAATCAAGTGAGGTAGTTCACTCTCAACATACCTCATCGTTTCAAGGTGTAGATCTGAAGCCCTACATCGAAGGATATGCAGAGCTTGCTTATCGTAACTATAGAGACTCTCGCGAACAAGCCGTTGCTATGAGGAAAGCGATCGCGGCTTTCCTCAACCAGCCTAATGAAAGCACTCACAATCGGGCAAAGCAAGCCTGGATTCAGGCGAGGCAAAGCTATCTGCAAACTGAAGCCTTTCGGTTTTATGAAGGTCCGATTGATTTTATCGACCCTAATACCGGTGAAGAAGGTCCGGAAGGGCGAATTAATGCTTGGCCGATGAACGAGGCATTTATTGATTATGTCAGGGGGAAGCCTGATGCTGGTCTAATCAATAATCCAAGTTTTAAGGTGTCCATAGAAAATATCTTGACCAACGATCAGGTATCGGATGAAGCCGATGTCACAACGGGTTGGCACGCGATCGAGTTTTTGCTGTGGGGACAAGACTTTAATGCTCAAGGTCCCGGTCAAAGAAGCTTTCAGGACTTTGTACCCAATCAAAGAAATAATAATCGACGCCGGGACTATCTCCAGCTGGTTACGGATCAGTTAATCGAAGACTTGATGTTTCTAGAGGAGGAATGGAAGCCGAATGCTAACAATTATCGAGCCGATTTTATCAATCGTGACCCCAAAGCAACAGTTGGTCAAATTTTTACCGCCCTGGCAACCTTAAGTGCCTTTGAAATGGCATCAGAACGCATGGCTGTTGCTCTAGACAGTGGTAAT
>JAAHGR010000756.1 GCA_010672425.1 Symploca sp. SIO2E6 | reverse complement strand
TGGAGACGGTACAACTAGAAAAACGCCTCAAGATCTTACTACTGCCCCGAGACCCAAATGATGATAAAAACATTATGTTGGAAATTCGGGCAGGCACTGGTGGTGACGAGGCTAGTATCTGGGCTGGTGACTTAGTGCGGATGTACTCTCGTTATGCCGAAGGTCAAAATTGGCAGGTTAAATTATTAAGTGAGTCCCTGGCAGATATGGGAGGCTTTAAAGAGGCGATTCTGGAAATTCAGGGAGACCAAGTTTACAGTAAGCTGAAGTTTGAAGCCGGGGTTCATCGGGTACAACGAGTACCGGTAACTGAAGCAGGGGGCAGAGTTCACACCTCAACGGCAACAGTAGCAGTGATGCCGGAAGTTGATGATGTGGAAGTAGAGATTGACTCCAAGGATTTGGAAATTTCCACAGCGCGTTCCGGTGGTGCTGGTGGACAGAATGTCAATAAGGTAGAAACAGCGGTTGACTTGTTTCATAAACCTACAGGTATTCGGATTTTTTGTACTGAAGAGCGCTCTCAACTACAAAACCGAGAACGAGCGATGCAAATTCTCCGTGCTAAGCTTTACGAGATCAAGCTTCAAGAACAGCAGGATGCTGTAACCTCAATGCGGCGATCGCAAGTTGGTACAGGTTCCCGCTCAGAGAAAATCCGCACCTACAACTACAAGGACAATCGGGTCACCGATCACCGTCTAGGTCAGAATTATGTCCTCAATCCAATACTCGAAGGTGATTTGGAGTTTGTTATCCAAGCTTGTATTAGTCAAGATCAGCAAGAACGTTTAGAAGAGTTGGCTGCTTCTACTGTTGGTGTAGACTGATAACTCCCCAGGAGCGGCTTCGCGCTGCCAATTACATGGAAGAAACATTCTGTTGCCTATTTTAAGATCCGAGCTTGAAGGCTTCGACAAACAAACTGTAACTCAAGCCAATTTTCAAAGAATTCACTATTTCAGCCAACCAGGAGGCTCTATTGAATTCTTCAGTTGTTGGTCTGCGCTGCCTTCTACCATAGACGATAATGCTAGCAACTTCCGTGAACAAAAGCAAGATAGCTGCAGCAATTATATCCCAGCCAGCTGCTTGTCCGACTGTCGTGGCCACTCCTGTTCCTAGGAAAAAGCCCAAGAGGAAACTAATCAAAGACAAGGAGATACGCCGCCAGGGATTAGTCAGCCATAGTCCTAGCCTGGTCAAGATAACACCAAATAGATTATTGAGACGAGTATTTTGCATTGATGAGTCTGGTATTCAGTACATTAAAGCTTACATAAGTAGGTTACTCTTAATATTTGTCGTTGGGACAAGGCAGAGGACTCCAGGTCAGAAGGCAGAAGGGAAAAGGATTTTAGCTCCCTTAATATTTATTAACATACTTTCGCTTATTTATGCCTATCTACTTAGTTGAGTTGTATAATCTCTAACCAAAAGTTCCACAAGCAATGGATCTAAATTGCTATGGTGAAATTTGATAGCTAAAGGAACTGTTAATCTTTGCTGATTGTTGTCGTAGGTTCTCTTGCCAAAGTAGAAAAAACTCTGGGTACTGCCCCGATGTGTATGCATGGCAAAATTCAAAAAATCCAATGAAGGAAGATTACCAACAAATTGACCTAGTTGGTAAGCATAGGTTCTACTACTGGGTAAAATGGGATTAGCTAAAATACTGTCTTTCTGATTTTTGTATAGTTGAGAAAATTCCATCCATCCTAATTTGGTGGCATTATCGATGACTAACTCTCCAAATCGAGATGCCCCTCCAACTGCTAGCGGATAAAATAATGGTGGGTTATTAATTTGATACCATTTCTGTCTGACATATCTCCACCGAAAAGGAGGATGTGCTTGCACTGATTTGAGTAATTTCCAGATTAAGAAAGACGTAAAGGTTGAATATTCATTTTTGAAATTATCTTGGTAATTACTCTGTGCATCTGTTAAATCTAATCTTAAAGTAAGATCTAAATAAGGATTTAATATTTTTGTTTCGTCAGTAAAATGTTCCAGAGCCCAGCCTACATAACTATTTTTGTATTGCTCAGTATCCAAGGGATTGGCTTCGTATTTCTCTAAATAGTGATTTAAATCTTCCATCTATCACAAAGAGGGTGTTAGGTGTTAGGTGGTAGGTGTTAGGTGTCTGGTGAGTCAGAATAATAAAGCTGTTTAGTGCAATAGGAGCATCCCATTTTGGCGAGTTGTCTCATTTAATATAGCTGAAACCCTTGCCATGTAGTTTTTTGGGTAATGTTTTTTCCAAAATGGGATGCTTCCCAGTGCAATATTACCACCACTACATCTAAAATATTGCGTAGGTGCTTAAAAAGAGTTACAAATTTTTCATGAAATTGCTAATCAGCAACGATGATGGTATCCTCTCTCTAGGTGTTCGCAGCCTCGCTGATGCTCTTGCTGAAGCAGGTCATGAAGTCACCGTTGTTTGTCCCAACCGAGAGCGTTCTGCTACAGGTCATGGTCTAACTCTCCACGAACCGCTCCGCGCTGAGGTCGTCAATAGTATTTTTCATCCCAAAGTTACTGCTTGGTCTTGTTCTGGAACCCCTTCAGACTGTGTGAAGCTAGGGTTATGGGGTTTAATGGAGAATGCACCGGATTTAGTGCTTGCTGGTATTAATCACGGTTCTAACCTAGGGACTGATGTTCTCTACTCTGGGACGGTATCAGCGGCAATGGAGGGATTCATCCAAGGAATTCCCAGTATAGCTTTCAGTCTGGCTAACTATACTTCCCAAGAGTTTCAGGTAGCAGCAATGTTTGCTAAAACCCTGGTCACCCAGATCGATAAGCAACCCCTACCAGAGCCAACGTTGCTCAATGTTAATGTACCACCAATACCACTCTCAGAAATAGCTGGAGTCAAAATCACCCGTCAAGGAATTCGTCGCTATATCGAGACTTTTGAGAAACGAGCCGATCCGCGAGGCAAGACTTATTATTGGTTAGTTGGTGAAGTAGTAGAAGATGTGGAACAACCAGATCATCTCCATCTTCCCTCAGAAATACCGACAGATGTTCAAGCAATTCGCGATCGCTACATTTCTGTGACTCCTATGCAATACAATCTCACGGATGCTGCAGGGGTGCATGGTTTACAGGAGCAGGGATTGGGGAATTGGGAATTGGGAATTGGGAATTGATGATTATCTATGGTTCGCTGTATGAGTAGGTCAGCTATGCCGGATAATACTTTCAATCCTTACTTGTTACTCTCAAGAAACAAGGCAATTCTATGTCGGAGGAAGGCCAGACTCTTCAAAGTAGAGGTGGATTCTATTTGATGTCAACGAATGATAATATTTGCATCAAGCACAATACTTTTTAATTTAATCACTAACTACTTTTAAAATAGTGGAATAGGTAGGTTGGGTAGAGCTTTCTTCGTGACCCAACACAGTCCCCTGAGAGTGTTGGGTCTCGTTGCCTCGACCCAACCTACATTTTTAGGTGTGTCACTCTTGAGAAAGAAGGCACTCTTGCAATAGTGAAGATAATTGATTCTCACCTCAGGGGGTGACAAGTAAGCTGAAGCTTTGAGAGATGGGGCTTTTCACCTTGTTGCTCTCACCAAAGATGAGTGCTTATTGACAGGCAAGCATGAGAATAAGATTGATACAGATTGGAAAGGATT
>JAAHGR010000755.1 GCA_010672425.1 Symploca sp. SIO2E6 | reverse complement strand
GAAACTAACCCACCATCAAGCAGTAGATGGAATTCTCTGCAATATCCTAGCAGAAGTCATTATCGAGTTAATTCCAGGGATGAGTGCGATCGCAGGTCCGAAAACTTGGGGTATCCTTAGTGGCATTTTGTTAGATCAGGCTAAACCCATTGCCGATATCCTGGAACAATATAACTGGGTTGTGGCAGCACTCTGGAAGCGTCAAGAATGGTGTTGTTTTAATATTAGAAGGTCTTGAGAGTTGGTTATTGGTTTCGTATTTCCGAACTCTCAACTCCTCTTCCCAAGCATCACTACCGATAAACTCAGATCTTGCACGCCTGCCCAAAAAATCCAAAAAACCGGATGAGTGAGAAGCACCAAACCCTATTGAATTCGTTGTGATTTTGCTCAAAATCCGGTTTTCAACATCAGGTGCAAGATCTGAGATAAAAAGGTTATGCTCACAAGCCTGAAACGACCAAATTGCATGATACACATAATGTCTAATTTGTATAGTGCGTGAATCTTACAATTGTGTAAAATTTCAATTTTGCCCGCCTTACAAGATTGGCGATCGCACTCTTAGGGATTTTCACTCCTAAGAAAGGAGTAAACTGCTTAAGCAATAACCAACATGTCGATGATAATCAAAGTATTCTTCCTTAGTAACCTCCCATGCTATGGTATCATCTGAGCCTGGATGAGACACAGCATTACAATTTCTTCTGTCGAAAAGATTTCTAATTTTAATCCTTGTTTCACAAGGAATGTTCATAGAAACTAAGTATTCAAATACATTATTGGCATTGTAAACTTTTTTTTCATCACCGTCTTTCCTGATACAAATTGCATGTATTTCATTAAGTAAGTGATTTAAAGCGACAGAATATGATTGACTTCTTTCATTAAAAATTCTCATCCTCATTTGCTCTATAACTTCAGGCATTTCAGCAATTTGCCGAATACTCATGCATGGCAATTCGTAATATCCAGGAATTTCACACATCATATCCTGGTTTAGTATTAGCTGGACTATCTTTTTTAAGATGGCATTGTGGGAGAGTTTTTCTAAAAGATCTCTATCATCAAAATTGTTTTGGCATAAATATTTTATGATTAAGTCAGCATCACTGGTAGTAACTGATTTTTTTCCTAGAAGAAAGTCTTTTAGCTTACTTCTGGTATTTTTATCCCTAATAATCATAATTATTAATTCAAAAGACTTGAATTTAATCAGATCTAGATTAAATTCATCAAAAATATTTCTCATTGTTTCTATATTTTCTTTTTTACCTAGAATATTATATACATGCTTATCAAAAATCTCTCTAAATGCTTCCTCAGAAACCAAAGAGGTATTGTTACTTCGTATGAAGTAATCTTCTATATTAGATTCTTTCAGCTTTTCTAACTCTTTAAAAATCTTATTTAACTTTTGTTGTGGGTTATTATCTAAAGAAGAATCTTCATTGATTTCAGTTAAATAATCTTCGTTTTCATCATGTTCTTGGTATTCATCGTAATCAAAACCAGCATTATCTTGAGAAATAAAGGTTTTCATTGTTGAGCGTAATTCTTTTTCATCACTTAGTTCGCGTAAGTGATAAGCTCTAGTTTTCAAATTAAGTCTGAGTTTCAATTCTCTATAGAGAGTTTCAGCAATTTCAGAAGCTATAGAAAGGGTAAATTCTCCTTGTTCTCTTAAGCTTATATTTTCTTTGAATACTATTGATATATTAATATCATCAACATAGCGAATAATTTTATGTTCCTGAATGATATTGCAATGTAAATTAAGAAGATCATCGATAAGAAAATCACTTACTGACATAAAAAGATGGCCGATAAAACCTGAAATTATATTATTATCTGACTGAGGTATTCCAGTTTTCTTATGCATTAAAAATTCAAAAAAAACACATATCTGCTCCTTTGTAAAAATATCAAATTTTAGTTCTGATTTGATACTTGGCTTGATAAATAGATCTAATTTTTCCAGTAATAGTGGTATGAATATTTCCCCAGAGTAATTTTCGATGTCTAGCTTAATGATTACCTTATTTTCCTTTTTGCTGTTAAGCTCATACTCAATAATTTCTCTATATCTATCGTAGTAAACTCTGTAGTATACATTTGATTTGTTAATATCTAAAACATTTTTATTGTACTTAATATTGCCACCATAGTATGCAGAAACATTGCTCAATTTCTTATGGACTTCAAATAAAAACTCTTGTGATAATCTTAAAAGATACAAGCCTACGGCATAGTACAAAACTCTTGCTGGATAAGTGAAAAACACATAGTCTCTTAAGCCAAGTCCCTTCTTAGGAATAACATAGTGGTAAACAGCAAATTCTTTGTTCATACCATAAAAAAGACTGCTCGCAATTTTGGTATTAAAGTAGTCTTCTCTTTTTTCCAGTATGCAATCCCTCAATGTTCGCTCATAATAAAATATACTTAGTGTATTGTAGTGCTTATTATTCTGTCGTTGGCTAATTTGGAATTCTAGCAATTTTAGCGCTTCGTTCCAATATTCAAATTCTAAAAAGTAACCTAGTTGAAAATGTTTATACTGTTTTTTGGCACTATTGCTTTGCATCATATCATTGAATTGGTATCAAATACCTAAAACAGTTTCTAGTTGAGATTATATCAAATTTTCCGCGAGGGAGAAAATCGGATAAAGTGAGGGTGTCGAATTTACTTAGTATTAGTCTATGATACTAAAATTGAGAATAAAATGGGTGATAATGTCTGACAACTGGCAAGATTGGGTGACGGTGTTTGGTTATTTACTTTTCCTTGGGTTTATCGTGTGGCAAGTCTTGGCCACCAAGAAGAAGTAAAAAATTACAGGATAGTTGACTATATGTTATATATAGTATAAAGTCTACTTATGAAATGGTCTATACTCTTTCACAAAAAATTTAATGATCACTCTTGAAGAAAAACTCCAACAGTTTACTCCCGAAGAGCGAGAACAGATATATGCTCGTGCCGAAGAAATGAAGAAAGAAGTCCTCATCTTAAAAGCGGTGGGTGAAGCTACAGGCATATCACAAGAAGAGCTAGCGGATCGGCTTGAGCTAAGTCAGTCTTATGTATCCAGACTTGAGCATAGGACTAATGTCACCATCAACACGATACTTGCTGTGGTGAAAGCATTGGGGGGGTCAATAGATATAACTATCAACCTGCCTGAGCATGAGCCTGTAAAGTTCTCTCAGATTGAGACTATGTTGGGCTCGAATGAACTAAGTACTCGAAATAATGACTGACAGCGTTTCTATTTGGTTACAAGCGATCGCTTAACCAATCTTTACCAAAATGATACCCAAGGGAGCAAGATGATCCCACTACAAGAATAATAAAATCATGCGATCGCACAATAAATCTGTTATTGGTTGCAGTTTTTGATGTTTTTTTGCTACTATTTGAATAATGGAATAGGTGTGCGCCTATAACATATAGAATGTACTGTATAGGAATCAAGCGCAATTATATGCGATCGCCTTCGGCACCAGCGAAGCTGATCGCCAATTCGGAAACTGGGTTTCTTAGGTTGGTCTTGAGATCAATCTTTCAAACCTTGTTCAGCAAATTGCTTTAAGGCAGATAGGGTTTGAGGTAATGCTTGCTTCAATTGATTGCCAATGAGAAGATAAAAGAATAACTTGAACAGTCCAGAAAAAA
>JAAHGR010000754.1 GCA_010672425.1 Symploca sp. SIO2E6 | reverse complement strand
AAAATTATTTTGCCCATCGCGATCGCAGATGCAAGAAACCGGGTTTCTGGGATAATTTTGGCCGAGAAACGAGATGTTAGCAAGAAACCGGGTTTCTCAACCCTCAAGCGATCGCGTAATATACCATCTTGCAATCAGTTGGTAATTTACCACAAAGGCACAAAGAACACAAAGGAAAGATGAGAGCTTACCCATTACTTATTACTCATTACTTATTCAGCAGACCCTAAACCGGAATCTTGATAATAAACTCAGTCCCTTGTCCTGGAGTCGAAATACAACTGAGTTGACCATTATGGTTTTCGACAATAATCTGGTAGCTTATGGATAGTCCCAATCCCGTGCCACTCCCCACCTGCTTGGTGGTGAAAAATGGGTCAAATATCTTTTGTTGTAGTTCCTTACTCATCCCCGGACCATTATCAGCAATCTGAATGACAACGAATTCGGTATCTTGATATGGGGGTTTTAGATGAAGCTGTTGCTCTTTCAAGTTCGATGATGATGATTCTTGGATGCCGAGATTGTCTTGAGTTTGAGCATTTGGCATGATGTCTGTGTAACTATACCCTTGGGAAATGCTATCCTGGGATAAAGATAGGCTAGATACTAGCGCTACACTAGCTGAAACGGCTGCTGGACTATGGTTAGGCAAATTTTGAAGTTTGAATTGCTTAGTCACATAGGTGCTGATGGTAATTACTCTTGGGGGTGTTTGGGTTTGTAGAGCATCAATGGCATTAGCCAAGATATTCATAAATACCTGATTCAACTGACTAGCATAACAATTGACTTTTGGCAATTGCTCATAGTTTTTGAGCACCTCAATTCCCTTGGTCTTGTCTGTTGGCTTCAGTCGGTGTTCTAAAATGAGTAGGGTGTCATCAATACTTTCATGGATATCTAAAAGCTCGAGCTTGGATTCATTTTGTCTGGAGAAGATTTTGAGCGATCGCACAATCTCAGAAATACGCTTGGCTCCTATTTGCATGGAATTCGTCAGTTTTTGCCAATCTTGGGTGAGAAAGTCCAAGTCAATCTTCTGGGTATAGTCCTGAATTTTCGGTGTAGGATTGGGGTAAGCTTGCTGGTAGAGTTCCACTAGGTGGATCAAGTCTTGGAAATATTGACGGGCAAACTCCAGATTGCCAGAGATAAAGCTAGTGGGGTTGTTGATTTCGTGGGCAATGCCTGCGATCATTTCCCCCAAACTCGACATTTTTGCCGATTGAATTAGTTTAGCTTGAGTGCGTTTCAATTCGGCCAAGGCCAACTCTAGCTGCTTGGCTTTTTCTCTTTGTTGAGCTTCGGACAACTGTAGTGCTTGCTCTGCTTGTTTGCGAGCGCTAATATCTTTATGGGAGCCAACCATACGAATGGGATTTCCTCGTTGATCCCATTGTGCTTCTCCCCGTGCCAGGATCCATTTGTAACTGCCATCTTTACAACGCAGGCGATATTCCACTTCATACAGAGGAGTCTGGCGTTTGAGGTGAGTAGCAAGTGCGACTAAGGTTTCATCGAGATCCTCAGGATGAAGGAGATTGCGCCATGCTTCGTAGGTGTTTGCTAATTCGTCTTCAGCAAAACCCTGCATCTGCTTGAGTTCTGCTGACATGAAAACTTCCCCAGTTTGTATGTTCCAATCAAAGATACCATCTCCCGTACTCCGTATAACCAACTGCCAGCGCTCTTCGCTTTTTTTGAGCGCTTCCTCCGCAGCTATCCGGTTGGTGATATCCTGTTGTACACCAATAAAATTAGTCAGGTTGCCTTGGGGATCGTATACTGGGGAGATGGTTAATTCTTGCCAGAAAGGAGTCCCATCTTTGCGAAAATTGCGTAGCACAGTTTGGCATTCTTGCTTTTCGGTAATGGCTTGACGTAGTTGCCCTCTTCCTGTTTGCTCTAGTTCCATTCCCTGCAAAAAGCGACAATTTTTGCCCATCACTTCTTCTGCAGTATAACCGGTGAGGTTCTCAAACCCAGAATTGACGTAGACGACCGGGTTATCTGGCAGTTGGGCATCAGTAATAACGATACCATTAGAGGAAGCTGCGATCGCTCTTTCTAAGAGTCGTAATTGTTTTTCGGCAGCGGTGCGAAATGCTATTTCTTGTTGCAATCGCCGATTTTGCTCTTCTAGCTGTTTTTTCAGCCTTTGGTTAGCTAGTTGCGCCTCTACTCTGGCAATTACTTCTTGAGTTTGAAAGGGTTTGGTGATATAATCTATAGCACCGAGGGAAAAGCCTTTAACTTTATCACATACTTCCTGCAAGGCAGTCAGAAAAACGATCGGAATTTCTTTAGTCCGTTCATCTGCTTTTAGTTGCTCACAGACTTGATAGCCATTGATACCGGGCATCAGAATGTCCAGCAAAATTAAGTCGGGAGGTTCGGCTAAGGCTGCAACTATTGCCGATTGACCATCCAGCGCTGGTCTAACCTCGTACTTATGCTCTAGTAACAACTTGGTTAACAGGTGTAAATTTTCTTCACTATCATCTACAATTAAAATTGTCTCTGGGGAATGATAATCGTTCATTTTACATTGCACTGTGTGGCTTGCTGAATCAGGCTGGCAATTATATGATACTTAAAGCCATGGGCTAAAGTTGCTAGAGCCTCTGCTAGGGGAGCATTGAGAGTACGAACTTCCTCGATCAAGCTATTTACCTGAGTCATTTTTGAGCGAATGGCAGCTGCTTCTAAATTATGGAGTAAATCCCTCGGCAGAACTCCTAGGTTAGCTGGCGTGAGCACAGCTGCTAGGAGTTCTGTAGAAGTATTTTTTTTCTTTTGGTAGATTTTACTGCTATCTTCTTCGTAAAGATAACGAACTCCCAAGTGCTTATTCATTGTCTCAAAAATATCTGCCTCGTGGAAAGGTTTAGGGATAAAATCATCACAGCCAACAGAGAGAACATCTGCCTTCTGTCCTTCTAAAACACTGGCGGTAAAGGCAATTACAGCAGTAGCTTGACCTCTAGTAGTAGATTTGATCTGCTTCGTTGCCTCATAACCATTCATCACTGGCATCCGCATATCCATAAAGATCAGATCCGGTTCCCACTCTTGCCAAATAGCGCACGCTTCTTGACCATTGTTCGCTTCCCGCAGTAAAAAGCCTAGAGGATGGAGGAGTTTAATTAACAATTGGCGATTGGTTGCATTGTCATCCACCACCAGAATTTTATAGCGGGGTTGCTTCGGAGCCAGAGCCAGGATCTTGCGGCTGGGTTTTTGAGGAGCTATCTTTCTAGTATCTCCTAAGGGAGCTTGAATGTCAAAGGTAAAGCTACTGCCTATACCCACTTGACTTTTTACCGTAATTTCACCTCCCATCAACTGCACAAATTTACGACTAATCGCTAAGCCTAACCCAGTTCCTTCCGGGATATCTTTCCCCGTTTGGGTTTGGCTGAAAGCTTGGAAGATCTGCTCTAGTTCTTCTTTGGCAATGCCTGAACCTGTATCTTCCACTTCAAATTGAATGGTTGTTGGTTGTTGGTTGTTTGTTGTTGGTTGTTTGTTGTTTGTTGTTGGTTGTTGGTTGTTGGTTGTTTGTTGTTGGTTGTTTGTTGTTGGTTGTTGGTTGTTGGTTGTTGGTTGTTGGTTGTTTGTTGTTGGTTGTTGGTTGTTGGTTGTCGGTTGTTGGTTGTTGGTTGTTGGCTGTTGGTTG
>JAAHGR010000753.1 GCA_010672425.1 Symploca sp. SIO2E6 | reverse complement strand
TGAGGTGGCGTTTTTCTGGTACTAGTTCGTAGTACTCCCCTCGGAAGGGGACTATTTTGGCCTCTGGTGTTACACCACCTAACTTAGCAACGCGATCGCTATGGAGTCCAGCACAATTAATCAATAAGCGGGTTTCAAAACTGCCGTTATTGGTTTCGAGTACCTGACCCTGAGCCGTCTCTACAATTTTCTCAACTTTAGTATTTAGCCGTAGTTCTCCTCCTTGTGCTGTAATCAGGTCAGCATATTTTTGACAGACCTGTTTGTAGTCTACAATTCCAGTGGAGAACACTCTAATTCCTGCCAAACAGCTGACATAAGGTTCAATTTCTTTGACCTCCTCGGCACTAATTTTAGCAATCTTGAGGCCATTGGCTAAACCTCTCTGGTAGAGGTTTTCCAACAACGGTAGTTCCTCTTCTTCCGTGGCAACAATCACCTTGCCACAAACTTCGTGGTTAATACCGTGTTCCTGGCAAAATTCCACCATCGATTGACAGCCATTCCGGCAAAACTTGGCCTTGAAGCTCCCCGGTTTATAGTAAATTCCGGAGTGGATCACGCCGCTATTGTTACCAGTTTGGTGAAATGCCCACTTGTTTTCCTTTTCCAGCACTAAAATGCGATCGCTAGGGTAATTTTTGCCCAAAGCTAAAGCTGTGGACAGACCAATAATGCCACCACCAATAATCACAAAGTCATACATGGGTTTTGTTCCCAAAGCGACAATAGCTCAATTAAGCTTGTCTCTAAGCTAAACGCATTTAAACCATTTAGTCCTAATCTCCGCGTCTCCGCGTCCCCGCGTCCCCGCGTCATTACTAACCCGTCATTTAAATGCAGCCACAGCTTACCAAACCTTCCAAGGAGCTTCCCCACTCTGCCACAGCTTTTCAAGTCGATTTCTATCCTTGAGGGTATCCATCGGTTGCCAGAAACCATCATGCTTGTAAGCAGATAATTGTCCATCCTGAGCGAGTTTTTTGAGAGGTTCTTGCTCCCAAACAGTAGCATCCTCAGCAATGTAGTCGATTACCTCAGGTTCCAAAATAAAGTAGCCGCCATTAATCCAAGCGCCATCTCCTTCTGGCTTTTCCTGGAAACTGGTAATTTTGGTTTGTTCTTGTCCTAGAGCAATTGCCCCAAAACGTCCCGGTGGTTGAACTGCGGTTAAAGTGGCTAAGTTTTTTTGAGCTTTGTGAAACTCAATGAGTTTGGTAACGTCAACATTGCTAACACCGTCTCCATAAGTAAAGCAGAAAGTTTCGTTGCCGAGATATTCCCTCACTCGCTTGAGACGTCCACCAGTCATTGTGGAGGCACCAGTGTCTACCAACGTGACTTTCCAGGGTTCAGCATTACCAGTATGAACATTCATCTGATTAAACCGCATGTCAAAGGTGACATCGGACATGTGTAAGAAGTAATTGTTAAAGTACTCCTTAATGACATAACCCTTATAACCACAGCAGATGATAAATTCATCAATACCGTGAGCAGAGTAGATTTTCATGATGTGCCACAGAATCGGCTTACCACCTATCTCCACCATTGGTTTAGGGCGAATGGAAGTTTCTTCACTCAGACGGGTACCAAGACCTCCAGCTAGGAGCACTGCTTTCATGCGATTACCTCATAGGATTTAGCCAGAATAGAGAAAAATAATTCTTTGAGACGATTCTAACCACTGAGTTAAGCTGTGGCAAGTGCACAATCTCGGTGAACGGTATAGTGACATGGGGGACACTTAAATCTAAAATCTCTTATCAATCTGTGAATCAACTTGAGCCAGAGCCAACAACCAACGGATGGCACGGTAGCCTAGACTTGGTATACGCCCATGATCATCATGCCACCCGTCTCATTCACTCTCAAATGCGATCGCCTCTCAAAGTACAACGACCTTTTTACCCAGAAGGACCAGCAGTTTGTCATAATATTGTTCTACACACAGCTGGAGGTATAGTAGGAGGCGATCGCCTTACTCAAAATATCCACCTCCAAGCCAATTCCCAAGCCTTAATTACTACCGCTGCTGCCGGTAAGGTTTATCGTAGTAACGGACAAGAAGCGAGACACACTATCGAGATCAAAGTAGAGCCTGGTGCTTGTTTGGAATGGTTACCTCAGGAAACAATTATCTTTAATGGTGCAGTTTATCGGCAAGATTTACGGGTAGAATTAGCACCAGGAGCTAGTTGGTTAGGTTGGGAAATTACCCGCTTTGGTCGTACAGCTAGGGGAGAAAAGTTTTTGCAAGGCAATTGGCGATCGCACTCAGAAGTCTGGCAACAGGGAAACCCTCTGTGGATTGAACGGCAATGGCTACCGGGTAGTGAAACCATCTTCAACAGTCCCCATGGCTTGGCTGGAGAACCAATAGTTGGTATGCTTTGTTGGTTAAGTCAACCGGTAACATCAGACTTACTAGAGCAAGTGAGAAAGCTTTGGAATGCTAAAGAATATCAAGGAGAAGCAGGAGTGACTCAGCTAATTGCCGGATTATTGTGCCGTTATCGTGGTGCTTCAACCTCTGAAGTAAGAAACTGGTTTACAGATGTTTGGCAACTGTTACGCTTGTCCTCTTCAGGACGTTCTGTAAAAAAGCCAAGAGTCTGGTTTTGATGAGATACAGCAGTTTGTTCTGCTATGCGGTACATTGTTGATCCCCCTAAATCCCCCTTAACAAGGGGGACTTTTGGAAAAGTGTACTTTATTACAGCTAAAAGCGCTGTAATTCCCCCAAAAGTAACAACTAATACTGAAATTTTCAAGATGCAACTATCGCCTCAAGAAAAAGACAAACTACTAATTTTCACAGCTGCTTTGCTAGCAGAACGACGCAAGAACAAAGGCTTAAAACTGAATTACCCAGAAGCAGTTGCCTATATCTCTGCCGCCATTTTAGAGGGGGCCAGGGAAGGTAAGACGGTGGCCGATTTAATGAGTTACGGAACTACCCTCTTGACTCGGTATGATGTGATGGAAGGGGTTCCAGAAATGGTGGATGAAGTGCAGGTGGAAGCTACCTTTCCTGATGGCACAAAACTAGTTACAGTTCATGATCCAATTCGATAATCGATTATGATATGAAAAATGATATTGAAAAGTATCTTGTCACTAAAGAAGAGATTGAAGCCTACGAGGGTATTCAAAAAACTCACTTCCTTAACCAAAATGCTCAAAGGCTAAATAAATCTCTAGGAGACCTTACTGGATTATCCGGGTTGGGATTTCATCTGATTGAAGTTCCACCGGGTAGAGAATCTACCGAGTTACATATGCACTATCACGAAGATGAATGTGTATATATCCTTGAAGGTAAGGCTGAGGCAACCATAGGTGATGAAATCTATTCTGTAAAAGCGGGGGACTTTATTGGCTATCGTGCTGGCGGAAAACCTCACAAGCTCAAAAACAACGCAGATACTGTTTTAAAGTGTATTGTCGTTGGTCAACGTCTCGATCATGATGTTGCGGACTATACTAACCTGAAGAAACGCATTTATCGCAATAAAGGGTTAAAGTGGAACTTAGTTGATATCGAAAATATAGATGAGCCAGTTGCTGGAAAAAAATCCCCACTCACCGAGTAAACTACTTGAAGGAAAACAGCATCAATGAGCAATCCAACCTAACACCTAATACCTAACACCTAATACCTAACACCTAATACCTAATACCA
>JAAHGR010000752.1 GCA_010672425.1 Symploca sp. SIO2E6 | reverse complement strand
TTCATCTTCTTTCTTCCTTGTCTACTTTCCCTCCTTGTCCTCCTTGTCTCACCAACCCTAGCGTCTTATGTAAAAAACCTACCCTTGTGAGCCCCTAACCCCCTCCCAGGAGGGAGACCGGAGAGAATGCAATACTGCTGTCCAGAACTCCCAATTCCCCATTCCCAATTCCCAATTCCCCATGTCTCCTATTCAAGAAATCGTTAAACCACCAGAAACTTCCCAAACGATCGCTCAAGATGTTATCTTTCCCCCAGGCGACTTATATAGCAACGAACCTCCCTTGGAAACGGAACTACACTTAGATCAAATCATCCTACTGCTCCAATGTCTCAAATGGCTGTGGCGCGATCGCAATGATTTTTATGCTGCGGCTAACCTCACTATTTATTATAGCCCCAACCAACTCAAATCAGAACATTTCCGAGGCCCTGACTTTTTCGTTGTCTTGGAAGCAGAAAGGAAAACTCGCAAAAGTTGGGTAGTGTGGGAGGAAGATGGCAAATATCCCCATGTTATTGTCGAAGTACTCTCCCCATCAACAGCAGATATCGATAAAACTACCAAGAAAAAGATTTATCAAGATACCTTTCGTACTCCCGATTACTTCTTATTCGATCCAGAGAACCTAGAGTTAACCGGCTTTCATCTAGTAAACGGCAAATACGAAGAACTCACAGCTAATGAGCAGGGACATTTGTGGAGTCAACAGTTAGGATTATATCTGGGTATCTATAACAATTTTGTCCGCTTTTTCACCCCAGAAGGACAACTAGTACCTACACCAGAAGAATACGCAGAATCAGAACATCAGCAAAAAGAACGACTAGCTGCAAAATTACGAGAATTAGGCATTGACCCCGATACGGTTTAATTAGGGTCTGCTGAATGAGTAATGAGCGCCTAACGGCGCAGGCAACAGGCAACAGGATAAAATGGCGCCGAAAAAAAATGAGAAACTAGTCATATCAAGGGATTCAGCCCCAAATGTATGATTTGAGTGTTTCAGCAAGAGTAATGAGTTTAGAACTTCTCCATCTTTGTGAATGCATTCTGTGCTATCCTGAAGAATGGGCTATACCTGTGTCAGAACAATTGAGCATTGAAGACAAGATGGTTCACAAGATTGCCTTATTCAATCATAAAGGTGGTGTCAGTAAGACTACAACGACCTTTCACTTGGGTTGGATGCTGGCTTCCAAAGGGAAGAGAGTAATTATTGTAGATACCGACCCACAATGTAATCTTACAGGAATTGCTCTAGGAGAAGATACTGAGGAAGATGAAAAAAGAATAGAAGATATCTATAGCACACATTCAAATATTAAGACTGGTTTAGCCCCTGCCTTTGAGTCACAACCAAAAGCTATTGAACCTGTAGACTGTATTCCAATAAAAGGTCGAGATGGTCTATTTCTATTGCCTGGTCATGTTGGATTTGGGGAATACGAAGTAACACTAGGTATTGCTCAAGAATTAAGTAATTCAATTCATACTCTTAAAAACTTACCAGGTTCTATTGCTGATCTTTTTGAAAAAACTGCTAGTAAATTTGATGCTGATTATCTCCTAATTGATATGAGTCCAAGTCTAGGTTCAATTAACCAAAATTTATTAATGACTTGTAATTTTTTCTTGGTTCCTACCACTGCTGATTTCTTTTCTTTAATGGCAATTGATTCTTTAGTTAAAATTTTACCAAAATGGTATGCTTGGGCCAAGAGGGCAAGCTCACTATCAATTCTCAAAGAGGCGAACTATCCGTTTCCTGAAATCACCTTGTGCTTTTTAGGAACTATTGTTCAAAATTATCGGATTATACGTGGAAAGGAAACAGCTGCATTTCAAACATGGATAGAAAAAATTGAGCAAGCTGTTTCTTCTAAGCTCGTTCCAATTTTACGTCAAAATAATATGTTATTGCCGGATAATATTTATTCTCAACAAGGTATCGCTGACAATTTTACTCTTACAAAAATTTCCAACTTTAATAGTTTAATTGCCCTCTCCCAAAAGCATGGGACACCAGTTTATGCACTAACAGCAGAACAGCTAAGACAAACAGGTAAAATATTGGAAAATAATCAGCAAAAGCAACAAGAGTTTGAAAAAACTTTTTCTGATTTAGCAGATAAGATTATTGAGTTAACATCCGCTTATGCAGTCAGCGCTTGACCAATTCCGCATCAGTCTTGGTCGTGTTCGGGATTTGATTGCCCTCTATGACTCTATCAGAGCTCAAGCTACTGATGTTTTGGATCTTTCAGATATTTTAAGAGCTGCACTGGTGTTAGCCGTTAGTGCCCTAGATTACTATGTCCATGAGGTTGTGAGATTGGGAATGCTGGAAATTCATCGAGGACAACGTCCTGAACCTACACCTTCACCTAATGCTAGTCAATCAGCCTTCTCCCGTTTTCAAATTTCGTTAGGTAGTGCTCGTGTGGATCGAGGAGTAGTAATAGATATGGCATCATGGCTAGAAAGTGAGATGCAACAGAGTTATGGATACGATATGCAGCAGTCTTATACCATTCCTGAGCTAATTCCAGCCTTATCAAATTGTATCTTGAATAGACTAAATAATGCTTCTTGGTTAGAAGATGAAATTCGAGAACGGCATGGATACTTGAGTTTTCAAACACCTGACAAAATAGCAGATGCAATTAGGCTTATTTCTAATAAAAAGTTATGGGATGAAATTGCTGAGCAAATAGGTAGACCGACAAAAGATATTAAGCAACAACTTAGTTTAATTGTTGAGCGTAGAAACAAAATTGCTCATGAAGCAGACATAGATCCTAGTTATAACTTAGGCACTAGGTGGGAAATAGATAAAGTACAAGTCAGCGATGCTATTAATTTTATTGAACAAGTTGTTGAGAGTATCCATCAAATTTTATAGTTTTAGCTATGGAACTTAATTAAATTTTCCATGGGATCTTGAATAACCACACCTACCTGAATCTGATACTGAGCCGCCACTTCCTCTAATAATTCTCGATTGAAATAGCCAATAGCTCCTATGACATTCAAAGGATAGGTCTTAGATTCTACAAACCTTAAAATATGTTTTTGGATAAAATTATCAAAACCAGATAAAATCAACTCTCGGAAGTAAGGGATATCTTTATGCTGGATAATGTAAGTAGCAAAGGAAGCTAGGAACCGATTGGGCATGGGATTTTTGTACACACTATTATGAATATCGGCATCAGTTAAGTTAAAATCACGCTCAAACAAGGCTTTTACTTCCTCGGTGACTTCATCGTGCAGATAATCCTTAATAAACCTCTTGCCCAAATACGAACCACTGCCTTCATCTCCGAGGATAAATCCTAAGGCTCTCACCCGCTTGAGGACTTGCTTGCCATCGTAATAACAAGTATTAGCTCCTGTACCCAAAATTGAAGCTAGTCCAGGTTGGTTACCACAAAGAGCCCTAGCAGCTGCTAGCAGATCATGTTTTACTTCTGCCCTTACCTGGGGAAATACACTTTCCAATGCTTCCTGGATCATACTTATAGGTGTTTCACTCGAACAACCAGCACCATAAAAATGAATCGAGGCTAAAGGTTGTGTACCAACAACTGGCAAAATTTCCTCTTCTAAAACAGTAATTAGAGATTTCTGGGTGTGGAAATAAGGATTTAAGCCAATGGTACGGATCGTTGTTTTAGCCTCACCA
>JAAHGR010000751.1 GCA_010672425.1 Symploca sp. SIO2E6 | reverse complement strand
TAAGTAAGGGTAGTAAAGTTACTAAGGCTGGTCAAACGTTAGATAAAATCAGCGATGCGGCTCAAACAACAGACAAAATTGCTGATACTGGTAAGGCTGTTGACAAAATCAATGATGCGGCAAAAGTAACAGAGCAAATAGGAGACTTTGGTGGGTTATCTCAAATTGAAAAAGTAGTTCAATTTGGAAAACTTACCCATACTCTCAAAGTCAAACGCATTGGTGACAAGATCCGTCTTGTGATTTGTAGCGAATGCGGCAGCATCTTAGAAAAAATTGATCAAGTTTTACCCAATATTTCCCCTAAAGGTTCAACCAAAAGTCTTCATGCTCGTCTCACGAAGCTAAAACAGCATAGTATTGCTCTTGAGGATAAGATCAATGTTGGGAAGGTTCCTTTCAAGCAAATACCTGCTGAAGTGAACCAAATTGCCGCCCATCTGAAAGACTTATCGAAAAAATACCCAGAATTTGATTTTTCTCCCAGTTTTGTTGCCAAACTTGACTATGATAGCCTTGCTAAGCGGCTTGGTTTTACCAAAACTAACTATAAGTCTCATGGTCAGCCAGTATATCGCAGGGGCAATGAGTATATTACCCCTGACATTGACTCTCACATCGGTGGAGTATGGAAAAAGGCAGACTCTGTCAGAAACCTTGGTTCCAGGCAAACTCGAATGGGAACCTATGATGAACACCTTAATAGAATTGGAGATTAGTAATGTACCAATGGCGAGTTACCAAGTACAATCCACGTTTCAGAAATCGCCAAGGAGTATATCAGGTTGAAGATTGGACTTGTGTATCAGACATCGGAAAAACTTTTAATGGTCATCGACTTGAGTTGGAGGAATATCTAGCGACAGAAGAACGCTACGTATTAACAGCAATGCACTTTCTGGAAGAGTCGGGATTATCCTCATTGGAGGTAAGGGAACTAGAGGCTGACCAAGAAGTTTCACCAACTGTTAAACACATTGGTTTAGACAATCTTCTGCTTCAAGGTTCAGAACTTCATGAGAAGCAGAAATTATCAAAAACAGAGATAGCACGCGCTTGCCGCTTAAATCTCCGCAACTTGCTCTGGTGTAAGTTGGAAGAGACGGGCAAGTTTTTTATTCACTTTGGGTATGACTATTATATGTATGTGGGCAGTCTTTTACCCTGTCCAGATTCTATTAGTTATAGTCAAGAAATTGGTATTTTTGTGGAGACAATGAGTTCACCTTACAACTAAAGAAAGGACTAAAGGACTAAAGGAGACAATCAAATGCATGGTGTAACAATTCTTGACCATACCGATGATAACTTTCTGGCAGTTAATCTGATAGATATCCTTTACTTACTCGGAGCTCCTGCCCAGGAATCAGAGTGGGATATATCAGGCTTGGAATGCCTTGGTAGTAAAGCAGATGAGCTTCATCAAATTGCTGATGACAGTGTCAGAATATCAGGAGCTATCTTGTTCGAGTTAGCTGCCCAACTAACACAAGTGATTGATGGTGTATTTGTCGGCTACAAGCAAGGGAAACAGAAACCTTGGATTATCGTGCGAGCTGTTGATAGCTCTGCCTATGATGTAGAAAGCAGTAGCGAGGAAGTACTGGCATCTATACGCCAAAACTTTCAAGAAGTAGTCGATATTCCTAGTGCGATCGCTCCACTTGTATAATCAGTGTAGTTCTATGTATACGAAAGCACGACAATCAAGATCTTCCTGGACTCCGATTTCTACCAAAGCCAAGGGCAGGAGCAATCAGAGACCGTACCCTTTTCCGGTGCAAGCTCAAGTATATAATGAATCTACCCAAGGGCAGAAAATGCCCAGTTATTCAAGAGATGCAGCAGATAGGTTGGCTGCTAACGTGATGCGCTCGCAAGCAGGAGTTCAGCATCAGCAGTCTGGAGTAGGTGGGAAGCAACTCCAACGTCAATGTGGTGTGACCATGAGCTGTCCTGAAGAGGAAATGGCTGGTTCACCAACTAGTTCATCCGCAGGCATGACTAGTGCTGCCGCACGAGCAAGATTGAGGGGAATTGCTAAGGGAATTGTCGCATTGGGAGATGATATGCCTAAAGTTAGTGAAATTCTAAGTGATAAGCTAATACGCATTTAAATTGTATATTCTGAAAACAAGACAAAAACCCTCAATTCCTCCCCGCGTCACCGCGTCACCGCGTCACCGCGTCAGTCAAAACTAGTAAATTTAGATGCCTAGCAGCTTATCAATTCCGGTTGCATCGGAATGATTAAAAATCTGGCTTTCTGGTTAGAAAACATAGATACACTGAGGGCGCAAGCTTTGCGCCCCTACATCACGAATATTATCCCAATGTAGCCGGAATTGATATGACCAAGTAAAATATTTGAAAGATTATGAACGACCTGCTCTTCATCAAATGATAGTCGAGGAAGCATTGAAGCAAGAACCAGATAATAATTGATAATTGATAATTCTCAACGACAGAAAAGTTGGCGATTTCCGATATTTCAAATAACTGCTCAAAAATTTGGGCGCCAGCTTAGCTGAGCGCCTACAGTACCCGGTTTAATCCTGGGATTGTAGTGCGAGCATCTTGCTCGCCCTTAGGTTATACCAAAGAAGACTCTCTCCCTGAGCAAATCCTGAACAGGATTGCATCCGCTCCAATCTAAGGGAAGAAGTGGGCTTCCTTAGGAGTTTTTGTGACAGTTGGATTTGTGTCACGTCCTATACTTACCATCTAAGGGGCAGTGATTAGGATGTAATCGTGTGAGGAGCAAGTTAGAACGGATAAGCGCCTGGGGTCGAAACACGGCAAGACTCCCAGGCGCTTTTTCACGTCTAAATTTAGCTATCAGCAAAAAAGCTGAGGTGCTGAGGTGCTTTTTTAGAAATTAGGGGCTTTGAGTGCGTCTTTGGTAAAAAAACCTGCTATACTGCACACAGAGCAAGGAATTGATTAGTGTGAATAAGCAAGAATTAGTTACCACAATCTCCAAGTTGACCGGAATCACCCAGAAGACAGTCAATGCCATTGTTACTGTTACTCTGGAAGAAATTACGGAGACAGTAGCAGAAGGAGACAAAGTTGTACTGGTTGGTTTTGGTAGCTTCGAGCGAAAGAATCGCAGCGCCAGGGAGGGACGTAATCCTAAGACTGGCGAGGTGATGGAAATTCCTGCACGGCAAGTACCTGCATTCAGTGCTGGTAAGCTGTTCAAGGATGCTGTTGCCTCTGGTAAATTTCCAGAGGAGAACAGAGTTGATTACCAAAAGCGTCTCAGTCAATCTTGAGTTAGCTGTCAGTTGTCAGCTATCAGCACCTCAGTTGTAAGCTTACAACTGAGGTGCTGATGACCTAGAACTTCGATTGGTAGAAACTACATTTCGGAGTGAAAATCTCACTCGGAGCCTTTTTTATTGAAAGTGCTCTGGCATAAATCCACCAAAGGGTGAAGCATTGGCTCTCAAAAAATCCTCATCAAAGGGGCAATCTACCAGCGTCAATGCTTCATCCTTCTGTCGTGGCACAGCTAAAAATGTGGAATAGGAAGTATAAGCGTGTTTTGCTCCCCCCTAACCCTCACAAGGGTAGGTTTTTAATATTTCGGTCAATAAGAGACAAGGAGGACAAGGAGGGAAAGTAGACATATGTTGATGTTTCACGAAAAACTGGGATGAATGTTGCATCTGGGATTTTTAAGAACC
>JAAHGR010000750.1 GCA_010672425.1 Symploca sp. SIO2E6 | reverse complement strand
ATCCTGCTATAGATGTGGCTTTAAAGGATCATGTCCAACAAGCGGATGAATTCCTGGGTCAAATTTTAAGACGAGTTGGGGAAAAACGGGGAGAAATGGAAGCCTTAGCTGGTTTTCCCAAACATTTGATGTCCGATGGTATTGTCGCAGCTAGGGATAACAGCGGTCCTGTTTATCAAAAACCCCATATCAATTTCCAGTTAGCGCATGATGAGATTCGGGAATTGCTCATGGGGGAGCAACTTTATGGTGATCCGGGATTAGCGATTCGAGAACTTTATCAAAATGCTTTAGATGCCTGTCGTTATCGAGAAGCAAGGCTGGAGTATTTGAGACGCGGGGATGGGGAGATGGGGAGACGCGGGGATGGGGGGATGGGGAGATGGGGAGATAGGGAGATGGGGGGATGGGGAGATAGGGAAACTCAGCGAAAATTTCCTTATCAGGATTCAGCACAATGGCAGGGAGAAATTATCTTTCGCCAGGAGAAGGATCAGAATGGACGAGAATATATCGAATGTCAAGATAATGGCATTGGCATGGATATGGAACATCTGTCCAAATGTTTTGCTCGTGCAGGAAGGCGTTTTGCTGATTTACCAGAATTTATCGAAGAACAAGCGGCATGGCTCAAATGTGACCCTCCGATCAAACTTTATCCTAACAGTCAGTTTGGTGTAGGAGTACTCAGCTATTTCATGTTAGCAGATGAAATCGAGGTAGAAACTTGTCGCCTCGATCATCAGGGTAAACCAGGGGAAAAACTACTAGTAAGAATTCCCGGCAGTAGTGGTTTGTTTCGAGTGCAGCCTTTGGGTATTGGCTCGGATTCGGGAACCCGAATACGTCTCTATCTTAACCGCACCCATCACGAGGGTCAGCGGATTTCTTGTATCGAAATCCTGCGACAATTGTTGTGGATTGCTGAGTTTCCGACAGAAGTGCGACAGGGAGCCAGAAGGGAAATTTGGGAAGTCAATCAGTTAAAGCATCCTGAACTTCCTCCTCATCGTTGTCTCCCTGCAGGTGATAATCTCTGGTGGGTAGCAGATGAATATCATATTAATGAGGGATGCATTCTCTCAGATGGTCTACACACGGAAGAAAAACAATCTGGGGTGGTAGTCAATCTGCATCAAGATTACTATCCCAGGTTAACAGTAGACCGCAAGGAAATTGTAGAATGCGACAGACAATATATTAAAGACTTATTGGCTCAAGGTTCTAAATTTTTACAGGAGTGGGAATTTTTAACCCTCTCTTGGTTGTGGAAATTTTCCAAAAAATACCCTAATGTAGGTCTTTATATAGTTCAGTCTATCCTACAACAAAGACCACAACTAAAATTGGGAGAAGTAGGCTTAAGGAATGTAGAGATTTCTGTTCTCCAGGTTGGCTGTTTTGAAATGGATAGATGGTTATTACATTTTGGCAGTAATATTGTCATACGTATGCCCTGGTGGATTATCCCTTATCGCACTGCTCTGTGGGGAGGTTATGGGTTGCTAAAACTATCAGATGCCTGCTTGGGAAGCATACCCCCATTTATGCAACCTGAATCTTGCCCAGTATTAGATCCTATTGATGCTGCTATTTTTAATAGAAACATAGGGCGTGAAAAAAATCTTGCTCCTATTGTACGTTCTGATGATACTATTTCTCCTGCCCAGATTGTTTTTGCTGCTTGGTATTTAAACCAGCCTATTCATGAAATTATACACCAACTACAAAGATTTGCAGCTTTAGGACTAGAACTTACCCCAATTGACCAAAACATTTCGGATAATCTTCTGGTTACAGAGGAGGATTTAATTGCCTTTGCTGAAAAAATAGACAGAACAGAAAAAGAGCCTTGGGACAAGAAGTATATACCTGTTGGTCAACTTGTTTTAGCTTCAGCAAGAATAAATGAACCTATTGCTCAAACCCTTGCTAGATATCAGCAGTTTGCCTTCCTAGGTTTGGCAATACCAGAGGTAGAGCCAAAATCTTTGGCTAACCTGATGGCAACTCCAGAAGATGTAGTGATTTTCTCTTCGGAATTAGATGGAAAATACCCTTATCCTGATGAAGAAGATAACAAACTCTCTCTTTCTCATCTCGTGCAGGCGGCTCAAAAATTGAGTGAACCAATCTCTGCAACCTGGAAGCGAGTAGAGAGATTTATCCCTTTAGGCATAGACTTGCCCAAAATTGATATTGAGTTTTGGGACAATTTGAGCATGTCTTCTGAAGACCTAGATGCTTATGAACCTTTCTTGAATGCCATCGGTCATCCTAAACCTGACTGGAACTTGGCTGCTGCTCTAGTCTTTGCTGCTACTAGGTTAAATAAAACTGTAGCTCAAACTTTTTGCCAATTACAGAATTTTAAGGAACTAGGACTGATTTTACCAGAGATAGATCTAGCTTTATTAGCAAAAATCACAATAACTCCAGAGGATGCTACTTTACTGTCGAAGAAGCTAGACGAACAAGCGGTTTATCCCAGCAAGCATATAGCTATAGCGCATATGATCACAGCAGCTGCACAACTAAAAGAAACCATAGAGCAAGTAATCCAGCGTTTGCAGCGATTTGAATGTCTCGGCTTAGAAATACCAGAGATAGATGAGGATCTAACAGCTTTGAATGAATTTATTGCCGATAACAAGAATATGATTGCTCTGTCAGAAAGATTAGATGGAAGATACCCTTTGCTCGAAGGAGAAATTCACCCAGCAAGAGTCGTGGTTGCAGCCTGTGAGTTAGATGAGCCGGTTCCTGTCACCCTAGAGAGGATGCGTCGCTTTGCTCATCTGTTTGAGATCACTGTTCAAGAATAAGCTAACAATTCCCGTGGAACAGGCATCTTGCCTGTGGCTTTTCTTTGATGCTATTATTGAGGAATAATGGATAATTTGTACAAATATAAAGTAGCCTCTGGTGGCTGAGACTGGCTGGAAGCCTGTTCCACTTTACTCTTTAGTCTCTGGTGGCTGAGACTGGCTGGAAGCCTGTTCCACTTTACTCTTTAGCCTCTGGTGGCTGAGACTGGCTGGAAGCCTGTTCCACTTTACTCTTTAGCCTCTGGTGGCTGAGACTGGCTGGAAGCCTGTTCCACTTTACTCTTTAGTCTCTGGTGACTGAAACAGGCTGGAAGCTTGTTCCACTTTACTCTTTAGTTTCTGGTGGCTGAGACTGGCTGGAAGCCTGTTCCACTTTACTCTTTAGCCTCTGGTGGCTGAGACTGGCTGGAAGCCTGTTCCACTTTACTCTTTAGTCTCTGGTGATTGAAACCGGCTGGAAGCCTGTTCCACTTTACTCTTTAGTCTCTGGTGGCTGAGACTGGCTGGAAGCCTGTTCCACTTTACTCTTTAGTCTCTGGTGATTGAAACCGGCTGGAAGCCTGTTCCACTTTACTCTTTAGCCTCTGGTGACTGAATGCTCTCTCGAAATTCTCCAAGGGTTTCCACATCAATGGGACGAGTATAGCAAGCATACTGTTGGCTATCATGCAAGAATCCAGAGTAGCGCATCGCTTTGATAATACCTGACGGGGTGACAAAAAGGGCTCAACCCTTTACTGAATAAACTTTTGAGCTATCGTATGGTATGCTAAAATAATAGTTATATTCTCAATAATTACTCACTAATGACAATAAGTACCTTGTTACCCTCCTTCTACCAATCAACTCTAAAAAATAGGTTAAAAC
>JAAHGR010000075.1 GCA_010672425.1 Symploca sp. SIO2E6 | reverse complement strand
CAATACTGCTCGGTTAAGAATTGATCCCCCCAACCCCCCTTGCTCAAGGGGGGCTCTTGTTCCCCCCTTACGAAGGGGGGTTAGGGGGGATCGACAGGGATTGAACCTTACTAACCGAGCAGTATTGACACCTACCCCGGTTATACCAAGACCAAATGCTGCCGGGGCGGGTTTAGTTCAATTATCGCTGTTTGGTTAAGTCTTTGGTTAACCCGCCCCTACATAGGGTTTGTTGAATAAGTAATGAGTAACAAGTAACAAGTAATGTTGATTGGGAATGACCAATCATTGGTGTGTAATTCAGATATTACAGGCGCACACCTATTCCATTATTCAGATAATAACCCAAAATCATGATAATTACAACCGATACAATATTTTAAGGCGATCGCTTATCACAGCAACCGCAAGCTTTAGATCCCCGACTTCTTCAATTCGTCGGGGATCTTGGGATATCTGGAGCGATCGCGATTATTGCTAGGGGTTAGTTGTGCTAACCGGGAGATGCTGACAGGGCGGGTTTTGAGGGGAATATTTTGGTTGCATAGCCTAGGTTATCTCTAAACCCGCCCCTACAAACCCTACGAATGTCTCTGCAAATGCTGTTTGGTTAATAGAGGGTGGGTAATTCAGATATTATAGGCGCACACCTATTCCATTGTTCAAATAATAACCCAAAATCACAATAATTGCAACCGATACAATATTTTTAGGCGAGCGCTTATCACACTAACCGCAAGTTTTAGATCCCCGACTTCTTCAATTCGTCGGGGATCTGGGGATATCTGGAGCGATCGCGAGTAATTGCTAGGGATTCGTTGCGTTAACCGGGAGGATATTGACAGGGCGGGTTTTGATGGGAATATTTTGGTTGCATGGCCTAGGTTCTTCCTAAACCCGCCCCTACGAATTCCCCTACAAATGCTGTTTGGTTATGAGAGGGTGCGTAATTCAGATGTTATAGGCGCACACCTATTCCATTATTCAGATAATAGCCCAAAGTCATGATAATTGCAACCGATACAATATTTTTAGGCGATCGCTTATCACACCAACCGCAAGCTTTAGATCCCCGACTTCTTGAATACGTCGGGGATCTGGGGGTGTCTGGAGCGATCGCGATTATTGCTAGGGGTTAGTTGTGCTCACCGGGAGATGCTGACAGGGCGGGTTTTGATGGGAATATTTTGGTTGCATGGCCTAGGTTCTTCCTAAACCCGCCCCTACGAATTCCCCTACAAATGCTGTTTGGTTATGAGAATGTGTGTAATTCAGATATTATAGGCGCACACCTATTCCATTGTTCAAATAATAATCCAAAATCACGATAATTGCAACCGATACAATATTTTTAGGCGATCGCTTATCATATCAAATCCGGTAGAATAGTTACACTTTGGTGACAATAAGGCAGAAGGCAGAAGGCAGACGGCAGAAGGGAAGGAAGAAGGTTGCAAGGTAGAAGGATACGATAAGTATTTAGCCGGATTTGATATCACACTAACCGCAAGCTTTAGATCCCCGACTTCTTTAATACGTCGGGGATCTGGGGAATTAAGCGATCACGAGTAATTGCTAGGGATTAGTTGTGCTAACCGGGAGATGCTGACAGGGCGGGTTTTGAGGGGAATATTTTGGTTGCATAGCCTAGGTTATCTCTAAACCCGCCCCTACAAACCCTACGAATGCCTCGACAAATGCTGTTTGGTTATGAGAATGTGTGTAATTCAGATGTTATAGGCGCACACCTATTCTATTATTCAAATAATAACCCAAAATCAGGATAATTGCAACTGATACAATATTTTTAGGCGATCGCTTATCACACCAACCTCAAGCTTTAGATCCCCGACGTATTAAAGAAGTCGGGGATCTGGGGAATTAAGCAATCGCTTACAGAATTGATACCAAATCTGCTGCTCATAGTACGTTAAAAATAGTTCATGCGTCCCCCATAATTGGGTGATTTTGGGGGCAAAATATGATGTGGTGCGGGTTTTGCTCGCGTCTGAGCAAAACCCGCACCAACCTAACATCTAATACCTAACACCTAAATTAGGCCCCTATGCCTGCAACAATTTCCCAAAATGCTTCAAAATCTGTAAAACTTTCCTGCCATTCTGGAAAAATACCCTCTGCACCAAAAGCACTGCTGCGATATTTAATAGACTTCATCATGACTACCAATATCTACAAATATGGCCTTCTGTTCAGAGAAATAAAACACAACCTGCACATCGTAACCAATGGTATAACTCCATAAGTCCTTTAGTTTGCCAGATAGTTTATGTGTTTGTAAGCTTGGCTCAAATGGTTCAATTGTAAACTGCTCCAGCTTTTGCCAAAATCTTTCCTCCAAATCAGGCTTATTCTTGATACGCTTTTTAAAAGCACGTTTGAAGCTCGAACTAAAACTAACTTCCAATCTTATTCCTCCAATAACTCTCTCAATTCCTTGATATCAGAGGAGAACTTAAGCTTGTTTTGTTGTTGTTCTGTCTGAGCAAGCTGGAAATTCTCATAAACCTGCTCACGGCGCTCTTCTCGGAGATACTGACTTAGCAAGAATTGAATTTCTTCTTTTTCGTCAGTGGAAAGGGTCTGAATTGCTTCAACAACATCGCTAAATGTCATAACTTATAATTACCCCAGTTTGTACACTCCAATTTACATTATAATAACAGAACGGCATCAGCGAAGCGATCGCAGGTTTTAGATCCCCGACTTCTTCTATCGGTTTATCAAGTTAATTACAGGTTCCATTAAGAAGTCGGGGATCTTGGGGTATCACCTGTAGATTCGGTGTTGGGTTTCGCTAACGCTACACCCAACCTACTTATTGCTAGAAATTGTTCGCTCACCTGGAGATCCTGGCAGGGCGGGTTTTGATTGGAATATTCGGGTTTAATAGCCTAGGTCCTTCCTAAACCTGCCCCTACGAATGCCTCTACAAATGCTGTTTGGTTATGAGAGTGTGAGTAATTCAGACATTATAGGTGCACACCTATTCCATTATTCAAATAATAACCCAAAATCACGATAATTGCAACCTATACAATATTTTTAGGCGATCACTTATCACACCAACCGCAAGCTTTAGATCCCGGACTTCTTCTGTCGGTTTATCAAGTTAATTACAGGTTCTATTAAGAAGTCGGGGATCTTAGGGAATCACCTGTAGATTCGGTGTTGGGTTTCGCTAACGCTACACCCAACCTACTTATTGCTAGAAATTGTTCGCTCACCTGGAGATCCTGGCAGGGCGGGTTTTGATTGGAATATTCAGGTTAAATGGCCTAGGTTCTTCCTAAACCCGCCCCTACGAATGCCCCTACAAATGCTGTTTGGTTATGAGAGTGTGGGTAGTTCAGACATTATAGGCGCACATCTATTCCATTATTCAAATAATAACCCAAAGTCACGATAATTGCAACCGATACAATATTTTTAGGCGATCGCTTATCACACCAACCGCAAGCTTTAGATCCCCGACTTCTTTAATACGTCGGGGATCTGGGGGTGTCTGGAGCGATCGCGAGTAATTGCTAGGGATTCGTTGTGCTAACCGGGAGGATATTGACAGGGCGGGTTTTGATGGGAATATTTTGGTTGCATGGCCTAGGTTCTTCCTAAACCCGCCCCTACGAATGCCTCTACAAATGCTGTTTGGTTATGAGAGTGTGAGTAATTCAGACATTATAGGCGCACACCTATTCCATTATTCAAATAATAACCCAAAATCACGATAATTGCAACCTATACAATATTTTTAGGCGATCACTTATCACACCAACCGCAAGCTTTAGATCCCGGACTTATTCTGTCGGTTTATCAAGTTAATTACAGGTTCTATTAAGAAGTCGGGGTTCTAGAGAGCCGGTCTAATATTTCTAGATTACCTGAGAATATACTTAGTATTTACTGAAAAAATTATTATTCTCAACTCAGAAAAAGTTAAGATTTGTTAGCAACCCTTGACAAAAGACAATTTATAAAAATCAGTTATCATCTATTCTAGGGTGGTCAATAATGAGGTTGTATGATGAACCAAAATTTCCTGTAAACAATTTTAATTCCTGGAGATATTATTAGTTTCCTGCCCAATACAATTCTTAGTGTAGATGTTATTAGTGTTCAACCCAGAATTACCTTTTGGCCTTCAGCCTTCAGCTGTCAGCTTCAGAGCCGACTCGAGATAAAAATGACTAAACTAAACAAAAATCACTATCTCAGGTTGGAGCCTTATTTCCACCGAACTAAGCTCCTCAAATTCCCTAGTCACCTGCTGCAAAAAGTAGGTAAATTTTTCTTTAATATTAATCCTCACTCTCTTAGAGCACGGCTAACCGTGGGAATTGCCACTGTCTCCGCTATCGGCATGGGCTCTCTAGCTATCTGGATTAGCTGGAAAATGCAAGATATTTTGGTAGTTACTCACAAACAGAGTATCAAATACATTGGCGAACGCTTGCCCCAGGAGGTGGAAATCTACAGCAATCTGCTGCCAATGGAAGACGGAATGCAAACAGCGATTGATAACTTAACGATTAGCAACACCCTGCTGTGGGTACGGGATTCTGATGGCACAATTATAGCCCAATCTACCCAGCAGCAAACTAGCAGCAAATTGGACTATCTCAAAACCCTCTCCAATATGCCTCACACACCCAAAGTCCGTGAAGTGAAAGGAGAATACTGGGTATTGTGCGGCTCTCCCTTAATGGTGAGTGGGGAAAAATTGGGGACTTTGTACATTGCTCAGGATATTACTGAAGATCAAATCATGTTTCTGAGCATGATTCGGAGTCTGGGTATCGCCAGCTTACTCACAATTGCAGGTATAACCGTCGTGATCGCATTTTACATCCAGCGCTCACTCCAACCCCTACAGCGGATGGGGCAGTTAACCCAGAATATCTCTGCCGATGACTTGGGTGAGGCCCACATCCATTTGGATAATGCTCCTAGTGAACTCAAAGAACTAGCCCAAACTTTTGACGAAATGTTAGTTCGTCTTCATCAGTCTTGGGAACAGCAACGGCAATTTGTCAGCAATGTCTCCCATGAATTGCGCACACCCCTAACCCTGGTCTCTGGTTATCTGCAAAGCACCTTGCGGCGAGGCACTAACCTCAGCCAACCTCAGCGAGAAGCCTTGGAAATTGCCAGCTCAGAAGCAGACCGCACGATCCAGTTGTTGCAGGATTTACTTGACCTAGCGCGGGTAGATAGTGGTCATCTGCACTTTAATCTCGAACCTTTGCTACTCAATGATTTAGTCCAAGAAATTGCTGAGATGGCAAGGCAATATAGCAATCGAGTTATCCAAGTAGAATCCCACAACTCGAGTATCCAGGTGAGGGCAGATCCTAATCGCCTCAAGCAAGTATTATTAAATTTGATTGATAATGCAGTAAAGTATTCCGACGACCATCAACCAGTGACCCTCAAGTTAGACTACTCAGGGGAGTGGGGAAGAATTCAAGTATGCGATCGAGGCAACGGCATTCCTTTACAACACCAAGCCCGAATTTTCGAGCGTTTTTATCGGGTAGATGATGCTCGTGCTCGTTCTACCGGCGGTTGTGGGTTGGGTTTATCTATTGTGAAAACTCTGGTGGAAGGCATGGGAGGTAGGGTTACAGTACGCTCCCAGTTGGGTAAAGGTAGCGTATTTTCGGTAACGTTACCTAGTAATAGGGAGTAAGATACATAACTTAACAATCCATTACCTAAAACCTAAAATCTAACATTGATACATAACTTAACAGTCTATTCCCTAACACCTTATTGAGGGCGCACGTCGGTGCGCCCCTACGGGTGTGTTGTGGAACTTATTGAAGATGATGCAAGCTTGCAGAATATTACAAAATATAACTTTCTTTTTCATAAATGAGACTCAGCCAGCACATTTTTCCTATCTTACTAATCGTTGGTCAGGCATCCAATGTTGACCAACCTCATTAAAAGTAACTTTTGTTTAATCAATTCAAGGAGAGCTCAATGCTTGACGTTTTTTCGAGAGCTGCAGTTACAGCAGATGCCTCAAACAAGACAATCGGTGGTGGAGACTTAGCCGCACTCAAAGAATACATCGCTTCTGGCAACCGTCGCCTTGATGCAGTTAATGCCATTGCTAGCAACGCTAGCTGCATGGTATCTGATGCTATCGCTGGAATGATCTGCGAAAACACCGGTTTGATTCAAGCTGGTGGTAACTGCTACCCCAACCGCCGCATGGCTGCTTGCTTGCGTGATGGTGAAATCATCCTACGCTATGTTACCTACGCACTGCTCGCTGGCGATGCTTCCGTTCTCGAAGACCGCTGCTTGAATGGCCTCAAAGAAACCTACGCTGCTTTAGGTGTTCCTACTACTTCTACTGCTCGCGCAGTTGGCATCATGAAGGCTCAAGCTGCTGCTCACATCAAAGATGAGCCCAGTGAAGCTCGTGCAGGCAAGAAATTGCGCAAAATGGGAAGCACTGTTACTGGAGACCGCTGCGCTAGCCTAGTTGCTGAAGCTGGTAGCTATTTCGACCGCGTAATCAACGCTCTCAGCTAACCGCATCAAGTCTAATCACCTTACCATTTTGCTAATCAGACAATTGGCGTTTTGTTAATTACGATTAGCCAAGCAATGGAAAATTTAATCTAATCAAGTTCAATTTCGAGATCCTAAAGACATGAAATCAGTTGTTACCACAGTAGTTGCTGCTGCAGATGCTGCCGGACGTTTCCCCAGCAGCTCCGATTTAGAGTCCGTACAGGGTTCTATCCAACGGGCTGAAGCTCGTCTAGAAGCTGCTGAAAAGCTATCTGGCAACATCGACGCTGTTGCGAAAGAAGCTTATGATGCTTGCATCAAGAAGTATCCTTACCTAAATGATGCTGGTGAAGCTAACTCTACTCCTACCTTCAAAGAGAAGTGCCAGCGTGACATCAAACACTACCTGCGTTTGATCAACTACTCCTTGGTTGTTGGTGGTACCGGTCCTCTAGATGAGTGGGGTATCGCTGGTCAGCGTGAAGTTTATCGTGCTTTGGGTCTGCCCACCGCTCCTTATGTTGAAGCTCTAAGCTATGCTCGTAATCGCGGTTGTGCTCCTCGTGACTTGTCTGCTCAAGCTTTGACTGAGTACAATGCTCTTCTTGACTATGTAATCAACTCCTTGTCCTAGTTACCAGGATTGACTTCTATTAGTCAGCGTTAATTAAAAACTGGGGGACTTTCAGTTCGTTGTTTGCCTGATATTGGGTAAGTAAAGAACTAAGAGTCCCCCGGTTGTTAAATTGAGGAAGTAACAAGTAACAAGTAACAAGTAACAAGTAACAAGCTGTCTCCCAGGTTACCTAAGATGTTAAATTGAGGAAGTAACAAGTAACAAGTAACAAGTAAGGAGCTGTCTCCCAGGTTACCTGGGATATTTCCCATGAAGGTGAAAGGTTTTTGAGCAAAAAGATACAACAACGATGGCACAAGAGTCTTTATTTGAGCAACTAAAACACCCTAACCCTCACCTGCGAGAACGGGCAATTGGGGAACTGGTTGAAACCCGCGATGACAACACGATTCCTCGCTTGATGTCAGTTTTGGATGAAGAGGATACAACCTACCGGCGAGCAGCGGTAAAGGCACTAGGGGCAATCGGTGTAGATTGTGTGCCCCCAGTAGTGGATTCTTTGCTCAATAGTGATAATGGAACCGTTCGAGGGAGTTGTGCTAAGGCACTCGCTCAGGTAGCTGCCAACTATCCCGAAGTTCCCTTCCCCACCGAAGCAATTGAGGCATTGAAAACAAGCCTTAATGACTACAATCCTGTCGTTTATATCGCTTCGGCAATGGCTCTAGGAGTTGTGGGTGTACCTGCTTTCGATAGCTTGCAGGAAGTGCTCAAGGAAACAGACAACCCAGGCTTGGCAGTAGCGATTGTCAATGCTATTAGTTCTATTAAGGATGAGCGAGTCAAGGAATTGTTGACCAATTTGGCCAATGATGAATCCATCGACACCTATGTGCAAGAGACGGCGACGAGTGCTTTATCTCGGTTGGATATGATAAAGTTCAAATCTTAGCCTGAGTTAGAGACTCGGGCTGGTATTAAGTAGATCGGCAATATTAAAGTTAACTGGCGAAGGTCGTCATTGGTCATTGGTCATTGGTCATTTGTAAGGGTTTGAGCCGTATTTACGTTTTGTAACATAGTTGCTGTTTATTTCCACCTACCTACTTAATTAAATCTAAAATCTAAAATCTAAAATCTAAAATCTAAAATCTAATGTTTCCAGAGGAAGTAGATGACTTTCTAGCACTAGCTAGACAAGAGGTAGCCGAACAAACCTTTGATTCCAATAATAGCCAACGCTTACAACTTATGGTGGAGTGCCTGGGAGACTCACGAGGGATGGTAAGGTTAGGTTTTGCTGACGCCTTGGGTAAAATTGGCAAACCTGCTACTCCTTTCTTGCTTGAGGCTCTCCTCCATCATCAGGATCCTGTGGTAAGGAGAGCTAGCGCTAAAACCTTGACCCTCATTGCTGACCCTGAAACAGTTTCCCCTTTAGTTGAGGCTCTGTTGCATGATGAGGATACAGTAGTTCAAGGCTCCTCAGTGGGAGCCCTAGCTCGGATCGGCAAAGCCTCTGTCCCTGCTTTGTTGGATATTCTAGCCTCACCAAAACATCCAGAAAGTACCAAAGGTCATGCGGCTTGGGCTTTGGCGTTTATTGGGACAGAAGCTAAAGAGTACCTGTATCGGGAGATTGCTTCTGATTCAGAGTCAGTTCGCTCTGCGGTGGTAGGAGCGATCGCTAAAATAGCCCAAGATACAGAGGAAGAAGAAGCTTTTGAGCTCCTGAGCAATGCCCTCAATGATACATCGGAAACAGTGTGCTGTGAAGCAGCAGCCGTCTTGGGAAATTTGGCTTACCAACCAGCCGTTCCCCGTTTGGTTGAGTTACTGCATCATCACAGCGGCGAAACCCGCAAAGCAGCGGCTCTGTCTTTGATGAAAATCAAAGATATCAAAGCTCTAAAACCTTTGCAAGCTTCCCTAGAAAGAGAATCGGAAGCTGGGATTAAGCAGATTATTAATTTGGCAATTACTCAATTAGCAGGGAATAGGGAATTGGGAATAGGGAATTGGGAATAGGGAATTGGGAATTGGGAATGGAGAGAAACATTCTGCCTCGGAGCCTTGGAGCCTCGGAGCCTCCTGCCTTGTTTCTTCAGAAACTTGGGCTTGTATTGATTCAATTCTTTAATCTAAAATCTAAAATCTAAAATCTAAAATACAACCGCTTATGCCTATTTCAGCTGCTACACCGGCTCTGCTCGTACTGGCAGATGGCTCATCCTACCAAGGTTGGTCCTTCGGAGCTACTGGTACTGCTATTGGAGAGGTAGTATTCAATACTGCTATAACTGGTTATCAAGAGGTGGCAACTGATCCTAGCTACTGTGGTCAGATTGTCACTTTCACTTATCCAGAATTAGGCAACACCGGTGTCAATCCAGAGGATGAGGAATCAGCATGTCCTCAGATCCGAGGTGCAATCGCCCGTAATATCTCCTGGCGTCCCAGTAACTGGCGCTCCACTCAATCCTTGCCTGAGTATCTGAAGGAACATCATATTCTCGGTATTTATGGTATAGATACTAGAGCACTAACCCGTAAACTCCGCTCTGCCGGTGCGATGAATGGGGCTATTTCCACAGAAATCCTGGATACCGCCGAGTTGCTTCAGGAAGTGCAAGCAGCACCCAGCATGGCGGGATTAAATTTGGTTAAGGAAGTTACCACCCAAAAGATTTACGAATGGTCTGAGCCTACCAATACCAGCTGGGAGTTAGGCTCCACTGTCGAGGCTGCCACTGATGCACCTCTAACAGTTGTAGCGATCGATTTTGGTATCAAACGCAATATCTTGCGCCGTCTAGCCAGCTACGGTTGCCGAGTTATTGTTGTTCCGGCTGATACACCACCAGAGGTAATTCTGGGATACAATCCTGATGGTATTTTTCTGTCCAATGGACCAGGAGACCCGGCTACAGTAAGCGAGGGGATTGCCACGACAAAAGCCTTGTTAGCCAGTCAAAAACCGATATTTGGCATCTGTATGGGACACCAGATTCTCGGTCATTCCCTCGGAGCCCAAACCTTTAAACTCAAATTTGGTCACCGAGGTTTGAATCACCCAGCTGGTTTACAGCAACAGGTGGAGATTACTAGCCAAAACCACGGTTTTGCGATTGATCCTGATTCTTTAGGTGCAGAAGTGGAAATTACCCACCTCAACCTCAATGATCATACCGTAGCCGGATTGCGTCACAAATCCTTACCCTTATTTTCGGTGCAGTACCACCCAGAAGCTAGTCCTGGGCCTCACGATGCTGACTATCTATTTGGGCAATTTGTTAAGTTAATGCGTGAGTTGTAGGTAGGGAATGGGGAATTGGGAATTGGGAATTGGGAATTGGGAATTGGGAATGGAGAATGGAGAATGGAGAATGGAGAGAAGTCTTCTGCCTTGCCTCCTGCCTTGGAGCCTTGGAGCCTTAGCATGATATTCTAGTAAGTTCGGATAGAACTGAATTGTGTAAGAATAAGCAAGGTTATCTCAAAAACCCCCTGTTCAAGTCCCAGACTTAACAGTGGAAAAATCAAAATGATGGTCTACATATGTAAAGCTAGGAGGGTGTTATTCCTGAGCCACTAACCCTGACAGTCAGCTTAAGGGGCACTCGCGAAGTCAGGAAAAAATATCAAATTTTCCGCCTTACTGGATTGTTGGACGCCTTTTCGGAAGCTATTTTCCGTAAGGTAATCAGCAAACATATTGATGAAGGTCCAAAGCATGTTATTTTGGACCTTGCCAAAATCGACTTTGTCGATAGTTCTGGTTTGGGCGCATTAGTGCAGTTAGTCAAAAAAGCTCAAACTGAAAAGGGGAGCCTACAAATTGTCACTAATCCTCGTGTCACTCAAACTGTCAAACTGGTACGCCTAGAGAAGTTTCTCTCGCTGCAACCTTCTGTTGATGTAGCCGTGGAGAGCATCAAGGGTGGCTAACCAGACCAAACTTACTCATTAAAGGCGGGTTTGATACCCGCCTTTAGTTTGATGGGGGGATGGGGAGATGGGGAGACAAGGGAGACAAGGGAGACAAGGGAGGTCTGTTCGGTTGTCAAAAATCCCAGGTGCAACAAAAGCCTTGGTAATTCTGTGAAAAATCTTCCTTGTCTACTTGTCTACTTTCCTCCCTTGTCTGATTCAAGTCTGGGTAGCAAAGCTAAAATCTAGATAGAGTTTGCTGCATGAGTGAGGAAAAAAATTTAAACTTCGGGGAAACTGACTCGGCAATCTCATGGGTAGTTGTTAGATTAACTCAATTGAGTAGTGCTGCTGGTTCCTTAACCAAAATTCAGCAACTCTCACCAGCATCTTTGGCATATTTAGGAGACGCGGTATATGAACTTTTTTTCCGAACCTGCTATCTGCTACCTCCTAAACGCCTGAAGGACTATCATCGTCAAGTAGTCGCTCAAGTGCGAGCAGAAACTCAGGCTCTCACCCTGCAATCGCTTAAACCTCATCTCACTGATAATGAACTAGATATCCTACGGCGGGGACGTAATGCTGCCACCGGCACTCCTCGGCGTCTCCCTCCTGAAATCTATCAACAAGCCTCTAGCTTGGAGACATTACTTGGTTATCTTTACCTTACTGATCCCCAGCGTCTGATCCAGCTATTGGCACATTTGGGAGATAAGGGAGACAAGGGAGACAAGGGAGATGGGGGAGATGGGGGAGATGGGGGAAAGAAAAAGTAAGTGATTCTGGAAGAAAGAAACACTCCCAATTCCCAATTCCCCATTCCCCATTCCCCATTCCCCATTCTTAATTCTTAATTCTTAATTCTTAAAAATGGCTAATCCAAATCGCCCCTCTCATAGTACCAATAAGCCTAAGCTGAAAAAGTCTGTGCGCTACCAAAACAAGGGTCGAAAATTTTCTCCCTCTTCAGACAAGACCACTGACCCATTAAAATCCAGTTTAGAGGAAGAGAGTGACCTAATTTACGGTCGTCATACCGTTCTTGCTGCCTTAAGTCAACGGCAGCTGAACCGGGTTTGGATTCTTCCCCAGCTGCGCTACGATCCCCGCTTTCATTCCTTACTGCTCCAAGCTAAGAGTAAAGGTACAGTAATTGATGAAGTGGAGCCAAGACGCCTCAGTCAAATTACTGAGGGAGCTAATCACCAAGGTGTGGCAGCCCAAGTGGCTCCCTACTCCTATCTCGATTTGGGTGAACTGATTGACAAGGCCAAATTCGCAGCTGAGCAGCCAGTAATCGTAGTCTGTGATGGGATCACCGATCCCCACAACTTAGGAGCAATTATTCGGACAGCAGAAGCTTTGGGTACTCAAGGTGTAGTCATTCCTCAACGTCGAGCCGTTGGAGTAACTTCTACTGTGATGAAAGTAGCAGCGGGAGCCTTGGAAACTTTACCCATTGCCAGAGTTGTCAATCTCGGTCGTGCTTTAGAAGAATTAAAAGCAGCGGGATTTTGGATTTATGGTACTATCGCTGATTCTGGTAAACCATTACACAAAGTTGAGTTAACAGGAGCAATAGTATTAGTTGTAGGCTCAGAGGGTAGTGGCTTGAGTCTTCAAACCCAACGAGGCTGTGATGTCCTAGTTTCCATTCCTCTACAGGGCAAAATTCCCAGTCTTAATGCCTCGGTAGCAGCAGCAATGGTTTTGTACGAAACTTATCGCCAGCGCTGGTCAGATCGTCTTTACCTTGACACTGTACCTAAGTAAGATGGCAAAAAAGGAATTGTAAAACATTATGAAGATATGTAAATAATTGTAAGAACATCAAATTGGTCATTGGTCATTTGTACACTACGTACTCTTTTGACTCTTGTATCCCAAGTATCTTAGTCCTGGGATGAGCCTAAACAGAATCCTTCATACCGGATAAGTAGCATGAAAAATCTCATTACCAATATCAAAGAAATCTCTACCAGTGTCCTCCGCTTCTCAGGATTAGCTTATTGGGTGGAAATAGTCACCGATAATCCTCGATGTACCTATTACTTCGGGCCATTCTTAAGCACTAAAGAGGCCAACGAAGCAAAGGCTGGATATATTGAAGATTTGGACAATGAATCAGCCCAAATCATCTTTGTTAAAGTCCAGCGTTGCCAACCAAGTAACCTCACAATTTTTGATGAGACAACTGAAGTGGCTGCTGCTCCCGAAATCACACCTGCTTTGAGTGGACACATGTCCTAGTATAGGTGTTATACCGGATTTGGTATAACAAACCCTTTATATCCCACCCTGTAGAGACGTTGCAGGCAACGTCTCAGAGCAAGTTTCGCAGTTTCTTCAAAACGGGGGCGATTAACCCTAATTCGGTATTATATCAAATCCGGGTATATACTCACTGTGTTGAAGAGAACTAAGGGGAAGTCTTTTCCTTACAAGAATTGGACTTCCCCTAGCTATACTGTAAATGAGTGTATCAAAGCATTGATTAACGCTTAGGCAAATAGGCCATAGGATTCACCGCTCCACGTCCACTCGGACGCACTTCAAAGTGCAAGTGGGGACCTGTGCTGTAGCCAGTACTACCCATCTCGGAAATTTGTTGGCCTTGAGCAACCTGTTGCCCACGTTGTACCAAAATCCGGTTGTTGTGGGCATAGAGTGTTTGGCTGCCATCAGGATGTTTAATTTCCACTAATTTGCCATAGCCACCACTATTCCAACCAGCAGTAACAACAACGCCAGGTGCAGCTGCTACAATTGGTGTGCCAGTTGGAGCGGCGATGTCAAGTCCTTTGTGCATCCTTCCCCAACGCATCCCAAAACCTGAAGTAATCACACCTTTGGTTGGCCAGATATAACCGTTAAACCGGGCAGGACTATCCGGTAGGTAGGTACCTGGTGGTGACAGAGGTGGCAGTTGAGGAGCAACTGTTTCTCCTGGCTGGGGTTGAAGAGTCCCATTATAGATTTGTCCTGGTACAGGAGCTGTGGCAAGCAGTCTTTCTTGGGTGGTAGAAGCTGCTCTCTCTGGTGGAGGTACAGAAATGGGAATAGAAGCTTGCTGTTGTTGTACCGGAATCGACCGTTGCCGCTGCCTTGCCTGATTTTGCCCAGGGGAAGGTACAGTAATAGGAACAGCATTGAGCTGTTGCTGCTGCCTGGGCTGATTGAGTTGTATGCTTTCGTTGTAGGCGTTAGGATTGAACTCTGGATTGATTCTGGCAGGTTTAGACTGATTGTTCAAGCTTTCCGCAACTGGCACTTGAATAGTCTGTGCCGTAACTTGAGCATTAGTTCTCTGATTCCTGTATTCTTCCCGCATTTTTTCAATCTCAGCCATCAATCGTTGAAGATGGGGAGGATACTCGGATTCATCAGACTCACTCTGCTCAGTCTCAATCTTATTGGTCGAATTTGCTGGCTCATCATCTACAGAGATGGATTGAGCCAAGACTGGACTGGTTACTGGCTGTGGTACAACAGGTGTCCCAACTTTAGGGCTTGAGTTGATTCTGATGCCTGGTAGTACAGTGACACTTTCAGTTGGGGCATCTGTTGGCTGAATTTGAGGAATTTTCAGCTTTTGATCGATTTGAATCACATGGGGATTGTCGAGTTCATTGAGCTCAATGAGTTCCGAGGGAGTCAAATCGTGATTACGAGCAATCTCGTCAATTGTATCTCCAGGTTTGACCTGGTAGACGCTAGCAGTATTTCCTCTCACTAGGGTCTCTAGCACCACTGGCTGGGGAGCACCTTCCTCAGCAGAGGTTGTTGAGATTGTTCGTGGCTCAATTTCCAGATTAGTGGTTTCTGTAGCTTCTTGTTCCACTTTGGGTGAAACAGCCACTTCTGGTGTCGGTACTGGAATAACTACTGGGCCATTAGGTACTATTACCTCTGGCTTGGGGGAGTTTACTTCCCTTTCTACAGTAGGTGAAACAGCTACTTCCGGCGTTGGTACTGGAATAACTACTGGGCTATTAGGTACTATTACCTCTGGCTTGGGGGAGTTTACTTCCCTTTCTACAGTGGGTGAAACAGCTACTTCCGGTGTCGGTACTGGAATAACTACCGGGCTATTAGGTACTATTACCTCTGGCTTGGGGGAGTTTACTTCCCTTTCTACAGTAGGTGAAACAGCTACTTCCGGCGTCGGTACTGGAATAATCGTTGGGTTGGGTGAGCTAGGGATATTCTCCTCTGGTTGAAAACCGACAGTCGAACCAGGTAGTATTACCGGTTCAGCTAGATCGCTCTGCTCCTCAGACCTCAACTCCGCCAGACTTTCACCCAAGCGATTCTGCTGATCCTTTAATCGATTCAGTGCAACTTCTTGCCTAACCTTTAACAGCTCATCAACATCGCCAGATACAGCGACAGCTTCACCAGCTGGCAGCTGACTCGATTCTGAAACCGTTGCAGATACCTGTAACTGTGTCGGCTCCACCCTGTAGGACTCAGAAATGGTTTCGACAGTTTCACCTGCTTGGACTTCGTGAACAATACCGTTCTCGGTAGGAATTTTCAGCTTCTCTCCAACCGAGAGGGTCGCATCCGGTTGGACTTTATTAGAAGCTGTGATCGCTTGTGGCTGAATCTCATAACTCTTAGATACTTCCCAAAGAGTTTCCCCTTGCTGTACCTGATGCTCAATTACAGGTGCTGGGTTAGGTTTGGAGTCCACTACCGCTTGCGGTTTCACGGCAACCGACGGTACAGGAGCAGTTACAATTTTTGGTTCTACTGCTGGTGAACTCGAAGAACTAGTGCTCTTTTCGACTGGGAGATTTGTGATAGTTGGCTCAGGAGCAATCGGCTCAACAGCCATTGCTTCATCACCTTTTTGAGGCAGCAACAAGCTAGAAGCACCCATGGAAATGGCCAATCCAATCATGGCGGCAGAGGTGCGAGCTTTACGGTTAACTTCGGTTGGCATTGGCGTCTCAACCGAATGTTTCTCTACAGAGAGCTTCAATAATGCATCAGATGTATCTGGTGCACCGCTTGGAACATGTTTTAGCTTCTGTGTAAGTATTCGTTTCAACAACGACCTCCTGGTGTGTGAAGAGTGCTTAGAAATTCCTGATTAGTTTTTTACCAGTCAATGAAGCAACTCACCCATCAATGTGATTTGGATCACATTCGATTATTATGCCTAGGCAAGAGTAACCTGCTTTTTTTATTTAGACAAGTTTACATGACTTAGTAAAAATTTCTATCTTTGGCGGCAACTATTTTCGATTCACCCTAAAAGGAGCAATAACTGAGTGACTCGGGTAAAGCATGTTCAAAACCCACAGACACAGACGGTAATAGTGTAAGGCTGTTGCCAAGCCTTACTTTTGATCATTTACTCATTTTGTAGGCTTTCCTCCGGAAGAAGTTTATAGGTTGACACAAAACCCCTTTTACTTTGGTGGAAACCATTTTTCCAGATTCGCAAGACCATAGCCTCACAGGTGATTACTCACAGTACCGAACTCTACGCCATTCCTGGCAAAGGAACAACCGTCAAATATTACAGCTTTAACCATAACATTGCCAACCACTCTGAACCTTTTAAAAATTGAAAACCCTTGTTTTCCCTTGTCAATAGGGGATTGTGGACTGCAAAACTGATTTATTGAGGATGATCAAAATCTATCAGTCAGTGACCAGCCTTGTCTAGGTTTTTTAATAGGAATTTCTTATACTAGATGCACACTTCAGTATTCTATGTAACTGAATTACTGGTTAATCTCTTGACAACAGGACAAAAATTTGGCTAAACAGTCAACTTTGAGTCCCTGTAACTAAAATTCACTTAATATTATATACATTTATCCACATATGTGGATACATTTATCTACAAAATATTTAAAATCATGCTCACTCCAAATAGCCCAACTGACGCCTAGCCTCCAATAAACCGACAGCCGCGCTAACGGAAAGGTTTAAGCTACGAACCCCTGGTTGGCTCATCGGGATGTAAACAACGGCATCACAAGCATTGAGGACTTGAGGTGGCAAACCAGTAGTTTCGCTACCAAACAACAACCAATCATTGTTCTGAAACAGGAACTTAACATAACTACATTTTCCCGCAGCGCTGAAGCCAATCCAACGTCCGCCTAGCCCCTGGTAAATGTGCTTAAATTCTTGGAGGGAGTCATGATAGTGAAGAGTGACGTAAGGCCAGTAATCTAGCCCTGCTCGTTTCAGATAGCGATCACTAAGTTCAAAACCTAGAGGACCGACCAAGTGTAACTCCGTGCTTGTGGCAGCACAGGTTCTGGCAATATTGCCAGTATTGGGTGGAATTTGGGGATGAACCAAAACAACTCTGACCATAAACAGCTAGATTCAATTTCGGTATTAGCAAACTGTGTTGTATCCATTTATCTGTCCCCAGATAGCTATGGTAAATTTTTGTATAGGTTTTCTTAATATCTGCTGGTCTAGAAAAATTGATTAGATATTTTAATTAGCCAATCAGGGGACTATGACAGTCTCAATAACTGTCACACAACCATTAACTGGCACAATTTATCTTCTAGTTCCTGCTCCTGCTCAGCCATTGCTTGAATCTCTTGAATCAGAATCTGGTGGCTGTCAAGACCAATGGCTTGGAGTTGTAACCATTGCTGAGCCTTATTGCCTTCCCGCAGAATTTTCTTGAGCGGGGAAAGAAAGCAACTGAAACCCTGTTTTTTGGCAACAGGCCAAACCTCTTGATAGATTTCCTCAATCCAATCCCTTGCGGAAATTTTTCTGCCATCCTGCCAATGCCGGAGTTGTGCATTTAAGCTGGATTTCGCAACAGCGGCTTCATTGGCATCAGTTAGAGCAATCAAGTCATCTGAGAGTCCTGACGCTGGTAATTTACTGGTTTCTAGAGGGTCAAGTGCTGGTTCTTCCAGTAACTGAGTCAGGCGTGCTTCCAACAGTGCCATCACCGATAGTAGGGCAATGGGATCGCTCACCAAGTCACAGATTCTCAGTTCCAAGCGATTGAGATCGTAGGGACGTCGATTGCCATTCGGTCGGACTGATGACCAGAGGTGACGGACATTACGCATAGTCCCCCTTTTCAGTTGCTCTTGTGTCCAGTTAATGAAATGGGAGTGACTCTCAAATAAAGGAACATGGCTAGGAGTTTGGGGAAAAACTTGCCATCTGGTAGAGTGATAGCCTGTAGGCTGTCCATCCAGGAAGGGAGAGGAAGCACTTAAAGCAAGATAAAGGGGAGCCTCTACGCGAATCAGACGACAAGCCCGCATCAAAAGTTCCGGGTCAGAGATACCCACATTAAGATGGACACTAGCTGTAACAACGTTAGTACCGTAAGTTTGCTCAATGTAGTTGTGATAAGGGTTATGGGGGTCGGAACGGTAAAAGCGATCGCTTTGGCCTAAAGATAAAGTACTCCCCGGAATCAGGGTGTAATTCCCTAGGCTCTTGAGATACTGTCGCAATTGCCTACGAGGGCGTACTAGAGCACATAAGAGACGGTCATAACAACATAAAGGAGCCGTCGTATATTCCACATTACGGCTGTCTGGTTCCCGTACAAACCCGTCTAGGGCAGCCACAATCTTGTCGGAGAGGGCGACAATATTCCCTTGGGGTGTACCAGTGTACATCTCGATCTCAAAGCCTTTGGATAGCACTCTTGTGTCTCCTAAATGGGAATTGGTTATTGGTCATTGGCTGGCTGCTCTAGAAGTCTATTGTATCGATTCAGACAAAATTATTCATTTT
>JAAHGR010000749.1 GCA_010672425.1 Symploca sp. SIO2E6 | reverse complement strand
TGCACTTGAACCCTCTTCTTCTTTTCTTCCTTCGTGCTCTTTGTGCCTTTGTGGTTTATTCTATTAAATCAACCCACGCTTGTACAAAATTTCTTGAATGATCGATAGTTTTTCATCTCCACTGTGCAAGAAGTGCCTAGAGATAATTAATTTAACATTTTGTGAGCATTAGTTGGGTTACATTTTCTCAATTGTGGTCTCCAAGAGATATGATAAACCTTCTAAAACCAACAAAAATCGTCTAAAATGCCCAAAACCGCAGATATTGGCAGCAAACGTCTCATTAGCCTAGCACCAGATACCTGGGTAAAATGGGTTACTCAACACCCTGATACAATTGCTGTTGACTTACTTTCCTCCGACTTTCAGTGGGTAAGCCGCGAAAGCGATATCCTTATCCGAGCCTACAGTCCGCAACATGGCGACTTTCTCATTCTCAATGAGTTACAATTACGCTATAGATCCCGTATGCCCCAGCGGATACGAGCCTATGCGGCTCTAGCAGAAGAACGGTATAATTTGCCCACCTACCCAGTACTGATCAACATTTTGGCTCCTTCTGATTCTACAGTAATCCCTACCTGCTATGAATCAGAGTTCATGGGACTCAGGGCAATTCAAGACTATCGTGTCATTAACCTGTGGGAAGTAGATGCCAATATTGCCTTTCAAAAACCTTTACCTACCTTACTTCCCTTTGTACCCATACTCAGGGGTGGTGGCGAAGAATCCTTGGTAAGGCAAGCCTTGCAGATTTTGCGTACCGATGAACAGTTAAATGAGCTAGAACCTTTATTAGCTTTCTTTGCTAGCGCAAGTGTTAGAAGCTGGTTTGATTAAACAAATAATGAGGTGGGATATGACTGTATTACTTGAATCTCCTTGGTATCAACAATTTATCAAGGATGGAATGTTAAAATTAATGATGCGTCAGCTAAGGGGCAGGTTTGGTGAGCTTGAGCCTCAGATATTAGAACCCCTTCAACGCTTATCACCAGAAAAGTTAGAAGATTTGGGAGAAGAACTGTTTAATTTTTCCCAAATTGCAGATTTAGTAGCTTGGTTACAGGAACATGAGGAAGCAACTGAAGCTTGAGCTTTGAGATCCGAGTGCGATCGCTTTTTCCTTAGTACACTCTCGTTGGGTTACGCTACCGCTACACCCAACCTACTTATTGCACGATTTTAGCCAAACTGCTATTACTGTTACATTTTTGGTAACCGATCAATTACTTACTTATCCCGTAGTTGACCAAAGAGTTAAACTAGAGGATGCCTCAAATAACTTCAAATTTTCCGCCGCTGTTGCAGCTTTCGGTATGCTGTTGAGAAATTCTCAGTACAAGGGAACAGCCAGTTACGAGCAAGTATTGCAGCTAGCAAATCAATCCCAAGCAGAGGATTTAGACGGTTATCGATCTGAATTTATCCGCTTGGTTAAGCAAGTTGAGAATTGGGAATTGGGAATTGGGAATTGGGAATTGGGAATTGAGAATTGGGAATTGGGAATTGGGAATTGGGAATGAACAACAAACAACAAACAACCAATGACCAATGACAAACAACAAACAACAAACGACAAACAACAAACAACCAATGACCAATGACACTTCCCTACATTTTTTTATCCTTTTGTTGGCGACGGCGATCGCGCCACTCTGCCGCAGTTAAATAAAGAATGCCTCCACTGACTATAACCAATAGTCCTGCGGCAGCTAAAAACAGACCATTGAGAAAAAAGGAACTTTCCACGATATTTCTAGAAACCGTTACGACCCCAAACGACCATAGAAATTGACCAAGTGAACAGAACCAAGATCGCAACCCAGCCTAATGTCAGAATATCCATAGCAGTATCTTACACAATAACTTCAAGCCCTATAATAACCCAAGTTGCTAGTTATAATCGCTTAACCTTTTTCGATCCCCCTCCCGTCCCTCTTTGAATCCCCCTCCCGTCCCCCTTTGAAAGGGGGAAGCCAGAAGATACTACGCTTTTGGTTCCACAGGAGTTGCCAGAAGATGCTGCTAATCGCTCTTTATTGGTTGCTTTTGCCTTGGTTTTGTGCTATTATTGTATAGTGGAAAAATGTGCGCACCTATATACTGTTGGTTTCGGTGACAGGCAAGATGCCTGTTCCACAAGGAGTTAATGAAGAGAATTTGGTACAAATGAGGTGTTTGCGCTCAGCTTCGCTGGTGCCCAAAGCAATCGCGAGATATCCGATAATCACATTACAGATATCCCACATATGACACATATTGCCAATATCACACATCTTGTAGGGGCGGGTTTAGCTCAGATCTTGCACTCCTCCCAAAAACATACTTGTGGAAGTAGGCACTCTTGCAATAGGCACTCTTGCAATAGTGATAAGATTGGACGTTTTTAGTACCGAAATTGATTGTTCTTGTTTCGGTTGTTAAGTATTTATGATGCAGAGTACAAGATGTGAGTTTCAGTATCTTTCCGGTTAACGTAACCAACCGCGAGGTTATCGCGAGGGCGGGTTTTGTCCCAAAGTTGTCGTAAAATGCGATAAGATATCTCCAAACCCGCCCCTACAAATATACGGAATTCTTCCTAATTCCCAATTCTACATTCTACATTCTTAATTCTTCATTCTCCAAACCCGCCCCTACAAATATACGGAATTCTTCCTAATTCCCAATTCCCAATTCCCCATTCCCAATTCCCCATTCCCTACCCCGATACCCAAGTAGACAAAGGTGGAACTTGTAATAACTCCTTACTGAGACTAGCGTGAATCTGACCATTGGTAACTAGCAGCCTACCAGATTTGATAAGTAAGGGACTTTGATCATAGGCAGTAACCTTACCTCCAGCTTCCTCCACTATTACTATCCCAGCAGTAATATCCCAAGGAGAAAGTGCCCTTTCCCAATAGCCATCAAGTCTGCCACAAGCAACATCACACAAATCTAGGGCAGCAGCACCAGCACGGCGCACGCCTTGTGTCAAGTGGGTAAGGTAACAAAATTCTGCATAGTTGTTATCAGAAGTCTCCCGCCTGTCGTAAGCAAAACCAGTGACTAAGAGACTTTTAGCCAATTCAGAAGTTGTAGAAACTTGGATAGGACGACGATTACAAGTTGCTCCTAAACCCTTAGCGGCACGAAACAACTCATTCCGAAATGGATTATACACTGCTCCCACTTGAGGTATTCCATCGATTAATAAGCCGATAGAGACAGCAGCGATAGGATACTGATGAGCATAATTAGTAGTACCATCAAGAGGATCGATCGCCCAGAGGTACTGACTCTGTTGATTACCCTGCTCACCAGACTCTTCAGCTAGAATACCATGGTCAGGGAAATGGCGATCGAGGACTTTGAGGATCGCCACTTCAGCTTCTTTATCAGCTTCTGTCACCAAATCACCAGGACGTCCTTTTTCTTGTACTTCTTCCAACTTACCCCAGTAAGTCTGTAAGATAGCACCAGCAGCCAAAGCAGCTTCGGTGGCCACATCAAGGAAAACTTGCAGCTGTTGAGGAGTATGTTGTTTCATTAAATTGGTTGTTGGTTGTTGGTTGTTGGTCGTTGGTTGTTGGTTGTTTGTTGTTGGTTGTTGGTTGTTGGTTGTTGGTTGTTGGTTGTTGGTTGTTGGTTGTTGGTTGTTGGTTGTTGGTTGTTGGTTGTTGGTTGTTGGTTGTTGGTTGTTGGTTGTTGGTTGTTGG
>JAAHGR010000748.1 GCA_010672425.1 Symploca sp. SIO2E6 | reverse complement strand
TACAGCATCCCAAACTCTCTCCAGATCGATTCCTCCTAAATAATCATGAACCAAAACATTTCTAAATCCCGCTAAAGCTCGCCAATCAACATCCGATGCACTATTCTTTAAATCATCTGATAGTCGCTGGGTTGATTCTGCCATTATTTGTAAACGACGTAAAACGGCATCTTGCACCAAAGGTTCGTTCAAAAAACTACCCTTACCATCATGGGTGTAATCCTTAATAAGACTGATACATTCCAAAATATGCTCAATATAGATTAAATCTCGTTCTTGATTCATAATGGTTTTGCCTCTTTTAAAACCCCCTCTCGAATTAGAGGACTCAAACTTTTCTCGGTTACAACATCGATTTTACATTTCAACAAATCTTGTAAATCCATCAATAATCCTCCGGGAAACCAAGGAGGTATTTTGGCTAAATCGTAATCAATCAAAAAATCGATATCGCTATTTTCCGTTTCTTCTTCTCGGGCAACTGAACCAAAAATCCGCACGTTAAATGCTCCATGTTTAGTCGCAATTTCTAGTATAGCGTCTCGTTTTTCCTGTAGACGTTGCTTGAGTTTCATGGTTTTGCTCAATTGCTATAGTCCTCATTTTACAGGGAATATGGTCAGTTAGCGATCACACAGGAAAATCCTCGTTGTGAGGATACAGCGAAAACCTTGTAGCCAGTAGGGTGGGCATTGTCAACAATCTCCAACAGCTGCGATATGATTGGGGAGTAATGCCCACCTCAGTTTTCTCCCCCAATGGGGTAGGTTTTGCAAAAAGAGGTAATTTATCAGTCCAATTCTTGAAGATTGAGAGTATAAGTTTTCGGTAGCCAGAGCAATCAATTTCGGTACTGAAAACGTCCAATCTTATTACTATTGCCTATTGCAAGAGTGCCTATTGCCCACTTCCACAAGTATGTTTCCGGCAGGCGTGCAAGATCTAAGTTGAAGGAGTTTCTATCTATGGAGTCAATAGCCCAAGATACCTATAATACAGCAATGGGTTGCCTACTGGGAGCTTTGGTAGGAGATGCTGCGGGAGCAACCTTGGAATTTCTAGGACACAAACCCACTCAGCAAGAAGCTAATCGTGCCATGATGATGCCGGGAGGTGGTATCTGGAAAGTTGCTCCCGGACAAATTACTGATGATGGGGAATTAACTCTGTGTTTAGCTCAAGCGCTAACTAAAAGCCAAGGTTTTGGGATTGAAACCGTTGCTCAAAGTTATGCTCAATGGGTAAATTCTAGACCTTTTGATATTGGTTCTACCACTGCTGCTTCTTTAGGTTCCTCTTCTCAGTATCAGTGGCAGGGAGTCTTAGAGCAACAGGGATATGCTGCGGTCATGACTCAAGCAGCGGCTCAAAGATGTATGAAATCTAAAGCCAATGGCTCTCTGATGAGAATCTCGCCTTTGGGAATTTGGGGGTATCGATTGAGCAATGAAGAACTAGCAAGATTTGCCCAACAAGATTCTCGCCTTTCTCACCCTAACCCCAGTTGCTGTTATGCAGTTGCCTGTTACACGATCGCGATCGCTAGCTTGCTCAGACAACCAGGCGATCGTCAAACTGCCTTTAATTGTGCCAAAAGTTGGTTAGAATCACAAGCTCAAACTAGCCAAGGTCAAGAAGAAGTTTTCGATTGGTTACAAGATGCGGAAAATAATGTCAATGTTGGCTATTATCCTCAGGTAGGCTTCGTCAAAATTGCTTTTACCCATGCCTTTCGACATTTATTGTTGGGTTCTGATTATGTTGCAGCTATCAGGGAAACTCTGAGTGGTGGTGGTGATACGGATACCAATGCCTGTATTGTCGGCGGACTAATTGGTGCAGCTTGTGGAGTAAAAGCTATTCCCGAAGACATGAAACAACCGGTTCTCAATTGCGATACTCAACGAGGGACAAAACCTCGACCCCAATTTTTAAGCACAACTCAAGTGCCTTTATTGATAAGAAATTTAATTAATAAACGATACCAATAGGGTGGGGGTCTTGGAAATTGAGACCGTAAAACCCATTGGTGCGAGGGGCAGTATAGTCCTCATTAGTGAAACCAACTCTCAGAGTCTCAACGGCACAACCGCTCTCTATCTTGGTCTTGATGACGATCCTAAAGTTTCTCTGACTATTCACTTCCCCAAACCAGTCCTTGCCTGGGGGGTAGATTATTTAGCGCTTGGTTCAGTCGGTGATTCAGTCCAAGTCACCTTTAACGATGATACCTATGATTTCCCTGGGACAAACTCCCAGGGATTTATCGGTTTTGTCAGTGATACAGCGCTTTGCGCTGTTATGAGGTACAATAACAACAATGAGCAAACCAATTTCTTAAATGTTTAGGATTGATTAAGTCAAGAGCTACAGCCAGAAGGATATCAATCATAGAGCTAGTAGTATTAATTGCGATAATCCACCAGGGGTTAAAACCCCTGTCTAATAGCGAAAGTCCGTTAAAACGGACTGAAAACAGATAATGGATGCGATTGCCTACAGCACCAGCATAGCTGATCGCTTTCTCCTTAAAATATTTTGTTGGTTGTAAAAACCCGTGATTTTTGGCCATTATTTTAATAATGGAATAGGTGTGCGCCTGTATTGCGATAACCGACTGGGGGCATTGGTATTAATTCCCCCTTAAATAACTCATAGCGGTTATCTGTGCTGTCTTCCTATTCGAGATATTGCTCAACAAGTAAGTTTTACAGGTGTGTGGGTCATGTTTCTTACCGTACCTTGGAACTAAACTCCAGTAAAATTATCTGCCTCTAGACCTTGCGATCGCAACACTATTCCCTCACAATGCGATCGCTACTCATAAATTCATCTTGGGTAATGTCCTCTACCCAATCTACAAGATCAGCTAGTATGAGGACAAATTACAGCAAACCCTATGTAGGGGCGGGTTCACCCAAAAGTAAGGCAACCCATCGTGTCGTTGATTTTGGGTTACTTATAGGGGGCATATCAATAGAGTAAGGAATCTTACTAGAGCTTTATTATTTCAATTATATACACCCAACCCACTCAGCCATAAGTAGGTTGGGTGTAACGCAGTGAAACCCAACACAACACATCGGTTGGCTATGCCGTTAGAAAGGGAGCATCAATTCGATACCCACCAGGGGTTAAAACCCCACCGCTAATAGCGAAAGTCCGTTAAAACGGACTGAAAACAGATAATAGATGCGATTGCCTACAGCACCAGCATAGCTGATCGCTTTCTCCTTAAAATATTTTATTGATTGTAAAAACCCGTGATTTTTGGCTATCATTCTAATAATGGAGTAGATGTGCGCCTGTATCTAACTCACCTATAAGTAGCTATAAGTAGGTTGGGTGTAACAAAGTGAAACCCAACACAGCACATCGGTTGGTTATGCTGTTAGAAATTTACATTAATTGCGATCCCACTTGTCTATTCATTACCGTCAGGTAACTAACTTTTCGGCTTGAGTGAGTTAAAGTAAAAACGAATGATGGCCATTCTCCTTTAAATCTATCTAAGCCACTGGGATTTCACTCTCAACCCCTGCCTTCTTGGAGATTCCCTGGAAATGCCGACTATCAAACTGACGGGGTGACAACTATGGCTACAACCTTTGTTTAGTAATGATTGCAGCTTCCTAGCAATTGAAACAAATAGAGGCGATGAGGGCTGAAGAGACCTAAGCGTCTCAACGATTTTATAGGCTTTGG
>JAAHGR010000747.1 GCA_010672425.1 Symploca sp. SIO2E6 | reverse complement strand
AACAGTGGAAAATCCAGTAATTTGGTTGATGGCAACTTTACACCGAGGATAGCAATGAAATTAGCTGAACTGAGGAAAAAAGGGTATCATATCAAATCCGGTAGAATAGTTACACTTTGGTGACAATAAGGCATAAGGCTCCAAGGCAGACGGCAGAAGGGAAGGAAGAGGGTTGCAAGGTAGAAGGATACGATAAGTGTTTAGCCGGATTTGATATCAAGCTTTAGTTGACTCTTTAGGTGTTGTGGGAATGCTCCGCTTCCTCCAACAACTGGAAGTTGGTTATGGAGATTACACAACTGAACGACAGCAGTGGTTAGATGAACTCACCCTAACCGATTTTCATTCGTTATGTTAAACAAAAGCCTTGATAAAGGCACAAAGGACACGCAGATGGTGATTGGTGGGCAAAAATACGTAAGTTTTCAATCCAATTGTCGAAGATCTTCAATTTGCCCACCCTACGCGAGAAAGCGATCGCGCTAGGATAAATGCTTCATTCCTTGTTACTTGTTACTTGTTACTTATTCAGCAAACCCAAAGTAGTGCGAGCATCTTGCTCGCGCTTGATGGATCTCCCCATCTCCCTTTAAGTGTTTAAAGCTCTCAGGCGGTTCTGCTCAATTAACTCTTCTAACAAAGAGGGAGAAACACAACGACGTTCAGAGCAGTAGGTCATCAAGTTAACACCGTTAAGTATCTTAACGGTACTGACCCGCACACGAAAGTTATCCGTCACAAACCAACACCTTTCCTGTCCTTGATTGCGTTCATATTCTGTCTCAATTGTCAACACTCCATCCTCAGCAAACTGATAAGCACCGATCACTGGAATTCCCTCAACATAACCTTTATTCCGCAAAAATTTACCAGTGTGGGGATTCTGAGGATGGGGAATATCCACTAAAATTGCTTCGTAGTTAGGGTCGGGCTCTTTTTCGCTCAGATTTCCCTGCCACTGAAAACTGGCTCCACCACTAGCTAAAGTAGGATCTACTCCTTGCTCTTGACAAATTTGAAGCACTCTGCGGTCATCTGAGTCCAAAACCTTAACAATTAAATTTGATTGCCCCGACTCATCCCCAGCTGAGTCAAAACGATGGACTGTGCGTTGAGAAAACCAGACTCCCTCACTTTTGTGAAAGAAATCCATCATTGTCTTAGGCGTTATTAGGGGCATCGATCTTTTCACCTTGGTTGCTGAGTTAGTTAAAGTTAACAAAATTAATAAAGAAACATTAAAAATCAAATTAATGGCTCATTAAATTGTACGATCAATCGGGTTAGTCTTTTCACAATCATTTCTTGGCATGAACTCCCTAGTCACTCGCCTTAGCTTTACTTCCTTTTCTCCCGATGAGATCCAAGAAGACCTGCGGGAAGGCAAAAGTCTCAAGCAGAGAGATTTGGAAGAGATAAATCTTACTCAGTTGGATTTGGAGGGCGTCGATCTCAGCGGTGCTATCTTAATTGGAGCGAATTTAAGCCAAACCAATCTCCGTGGCGCAAATCTCCAAGGGTCTGACTTGCGAAGGGCGAATTTGAGATCGGGCAATCTCCAAGGAGCTAACTTACAGGATAGTTATTTATATCGGGCTGTTCTCTACGGTTGTGATTTGAGTGGAGCGCAACTAGATGGAGCCAAACTGCAACTAGCACTCTACGATTCCCAAACCGTTTGGCCTGAAGGCTATGATTATCGCAATTCTGGTGCAGTTGGTCCGAAGGCAAATTTGGCTGGTGCTTATCTCAATACAGCTGATCTCAGAGGCGTGGATTTGCGAGGTGCTAACCTGCGGGGAGCTTATTTGAGTGGTGCTGATTTAACGGGGGCAAATTTAGAAGGAGCCGCTTTAAGTGGAGCTAATTTAAAAAGAGTGTTACTAACGGGAGCTTATTTAAGAAATGCCCGACTGATTAATGTAGAATTACAGTTCGCCGATTTGCGGGGTGCTGACTTGACAGGAGCCTCCTTGGAACAGATACAGAATCTGGAGGGGGCAGATTTTAGCCAGGTTGAAGGATTGAGTGATTGGGAGAGGGCTTATTTGTGTGGTCGTCCTGCTCAAGAGTTGGGAACTTGGAATCCTTTTACGCGCTCTAATACTGCTCAGAGTTTAGGGTGTTTGTTGAATTCGAGTAAGTAACTGGAGTTTAGACTAATTCAAAAAATACGCCATATATAGCGTACTTATTCAAGTTATAACCCATATATACAGCAGTTTGCTCTGCTATGCGGTACATTGTGGATCCCCCTCCCGTCCCCCTTAATAAGGGGGAAGCCAGAGGATGCTACGCTTTGACTTCCACAGTTCGCCAGAGGATGCTTCACTTTGATTTTAGGAGAACAGTTTCTATGGGAATCAAAATTAAACTTATGCCCGATTATGGATGCTATCCTTTATGGTGGGCAGAAGGCAATCTGATTGGTAATATTGACCCTGCGACCTTACCTCTAAGCAAGGAAACCGTGAAACGCTTGTTAGATTGGGCTACAACATGCAGTCAGACACTGAATTGGGAAGATCCAGCTTCTGGTTCAGGTTTTGCAAGTCAAGAAGCTGAAGAAGAATTTGAGCCTGAAGGGATGAGTTTGTGGAACCAGTTGCAAGAAGAACTAGCAGAAGATTATGAGGTTTTATATTTTAGCGATGTTCACCTCGCTTCTAGAATTTGAGCAGTGGTAAGTCCTAGTTGAGGAAAAGTCCGAGACACAATCCGCTGTTTATCAGAGAATTCAGTTGCCTGATATCTACCACCCACCAACAACAGTACGGTAACTAGCTGTGCTTGAGGGTCAATAATCCAGTATTCAAGAATGCCAAGCTGTTCATATTGTTGTCTCTTGTCAACATAATCACGTCGGTAACTATCATCTTTTTGGTTTTTGTAAGGACTGACTACCTCAACAACTAACTGAGGGGGAGGCATGTTAAGAGTGATAGTTTGCCGCTTTGCAGTTAATTCCAGGTGTTCTTCTCGTAACACTACTAAGTCTGGATAGCGGTTTTGTGGATTGGATGGTACTTGTAATTCATAGGAGTTGACCCTAATTAGACGGCGCTTGATAAATGGAACAAACTCGTCCCGTAACCACTCAGCTATCCAACCGTTTAATTCACTTTCTGGTGGCACTTCTACTAACTCTCCATCAAATAACTCATAGCAGTTGTCTGTACCATCGTTACAGCGCTTTGCGCTGTAATGAAGTACACTTTTCTGGAAGTCCCCCTTATTAAGGGGGATTTAGGGGGATCAACACTGTACCGCATAGCAGAGCAAACTGCGATATATTCGAGGTATTGCTCAAAGGTCAGTTTAACGGGTGTATAGGTCATTGCCCTTTCCTCTTCTTAGTTTTTGGTGGGGTTTTCCTCAAAAGCGATCGCGATTGCCTTCTCTACGAGAGCTTATCTATCATTCTAAGCAGTTAAGCGGTTGGTTACGTTAACCGCTAAGTTATCCACAGGGCGGGTTTTGCTTCCAATATTTGGGTCAAATGTCCAGATTTTCCCTAAACCCGCCCCTACAAGATTTGCGATATGTGCGACATGTGGGATACAGCGCTTCGCGCTGTAAGTAGGTACAATAACAACAATGAGCTTTCCCAATTTCTTAAATGTTCAGGATTGATTAAGTCAAGAGCTACAGCCAAGAGCGTATCAATCATAGAGCTGGTAGTGGGGGCAAAGCCTAGTACAAAAGACT
>JAAHGR010000746.1 GCA_010672425.1 Symploca sp. SIO2E6 | reverse complement strand
TAACTGTGCTCATTGTATAAGTTTATGCAAACAAACTTCCCACACCTCCCACTCCCCACACTCCCCACACCTTTTTTCCCTCACCCATTTTATGGAAGGAGTATGTCAAAATAGTTTGGCTAAACTGAACAACTCTCAAGCAACCAGGGACGAAACTAACATGCCTCGCCGCGATAACCTCCACAAAATTATGCTCTTGGGTTCTGGCCCGATTGTGATTGGACAAGCCTGTGAGTTTGACTATTCCGGGACTCAAGCTTGTAAAGCACTCCGGGAAGAAGGCTACGAAGTAGTACTGGTGAATTCCAATCCTGCCAGTATTATGACTGACCCGGAAACAGCTGATCGTACTTATATTGAGCCGCTGACTACGGAAATCATCGAAAAGGTGATTGAAAAAGAGCGACCTGACGCCTTATTGCCGACAATGGGAGGTCAGACTGCCTTAAATCTTGCCGTTGCCTTAGCTAGAAAAGGGATACTGGAAAAACATCAGGTAGAATTGATTGGAGCCAAGTTAGAAGCAATTGAGAAGGCAGAAGACCGCCAACTGTTTAAAGAAGCGATGAACAAGATTGGGGTCAGTGTTTGTCCTTCGGGAATTGCGAATAACTGGGAGGAAGCCAAAGCGATCGCAGGCCAAATTGGTAGCTATCCTTTAATTATTCGCCCAGCCTTTACTTTAGGTGGTACCGGTGGTGGTATTGCCTATAACCAGGAAGAATATGAAGCAATGGCTCAGGGAGGTTTGGATGCTTCCCCTGTATCTCAAATCCTGATCGAACAGTCCCTGTTGGGGTGGAAAGAGTATGAACTAGAGGTGATGCGAGACTTGGCAGATAATGTGGTGATTATCTGCTCGATTGAAAATATTGACCCGATGGGGATTCATACGGGGGACTCGATTACCGTTGCTCCCGCTCAAACCTTAACCGATAAAGAATACCAGCGGCTGCGGGATTACTCGATTAAAATTATTCGGGAGATTGGTGTAGAAACTGGTGGTTCTAATATTCAGTTTGCCGTCAATCCTTTAACTGGGGATGTGATTGTCATTGAGATGAACCCCCGTGTCTCCCGTAGTTCCGCCTTGGCGTCAAAGGCAACTGGTTTTCCGATCGCTAAATTTGCTGCTAAGTTAGCGGTAGGTTATACCTTAGATGAAATTCCCAACGATATTACCAAAAAGACCCCAGCCTCCTTTGAACCAACCATTGACTATGTGGTAACCAAAATACCCCGGTTCGCCTTTGAGAAATTTCCCGGTAGCGAGCCAGTGTTGACTACCCAAATGAAGTCCGTAGGGGAAGCAATGGCTATTGGACGCACCTTCAACGAATCCTTCCAAAAAGCGCTGCGTTCCTTGGAAACCGGTCGTTGCGGCTGGGGTTGTGACCAAAAAGAGAAACTACCTTCCTTAGAACAAGTGCGCTCTGGTTTGCGTACCCCCAACCCAGAGAGGATATTTACGGTGCGCCATGCTTTGATCCTGGGTATGACGGTGGAAGAAGTTTATGAGTTAACTGGCATTGATCCCTGGTTTTTAGATAAATTCGCAGAACTAGTGGAAACGGAAAAATTCCTCAAGCGCACTCCCTTACCCATGATCACCAAAGAGCAGTTGTGGGAAATCAAACGAGAGGGATTTAGCGATCGCCAAATTGCTTTTGCCACCAAAACCACTGAAGATGAGGTGCGGACTTATCGCAAGAACCTGGGAATAATACCAGTATACAAGTTAGTAGATACCTGTGCTGCCGAATTTGAAGCTCTAACACCTTATTACTACTCCACCTACGAAGAAGAGTCAGAAGTATTACCTTCGGATCAGCGTAAGGTGATGATTTTAGGAGGTGGTCCCAACAGAATTGGTCAGGGAATCGAGTTTGACTATTGTTGCTGTCACGCTTCCTACGCCTTAAGTGAGACGGGGTTTGAGACCATTATGGTCAACTCTAACCCAGAAACCGTTTCCACCGATTATGACACAAGCGATCGCCTTTACTTTGAACCCCTAACCAAGGAAGATGTCCTCAACATCATTGAAGCAGAACACCCAGAAGGGATTATTATCCAATTTGGTGGTCAAACACCATTGAAACTAGCAGTACCTTTACAAAAGTACCTGGAAGAATTAAAAGCAGGAACCGCTGTTGCCACCGACAAGCAACCAACAATCCCCCAAATTTGGGGTACTTCTCCCGATTCCATTGATATAGCCGAGGATCGGGAGCGATTTGAAAAAATCTTACGGGATCTAGATATCAAGCAACCCCCTAATGGTATAGCTAGGAGTTATGGAGAAGCACTCTCAATCTCCCAGCGTATTAGCTACCCCGTAGTAGTGCGTCCCTCCTACGTATTAGGAGGACGAGCCATGGAAATCGTCTATTCCGATATGGAATTAGAACGATACATGACCTTTGCCGTACAGGTAGAACCAGAACATCCCATTCTCATTGATAAATTCCTAGAAAATGCCATTGAAGTCGATGTCGATGCGATCGCGGATTCCACAGGTAAAGTAGTGATTGGTGGCATTATGGAGCATATTGAACAAGCCGGAATTCACTCTGGAGACTCAGCTTGTTCGGTACCTTTCACTTCTTTATCAGCAGAAGCCGTAGAAACCATTCGCAACTGGACTTACCAACTAGCAACTACTCTCAAAGTGGTAGGATTGATGAATATTCAGTATGCAGTACAGGGTGAGACAGTATACATCCTCGAAGCCAATCCTCGAGCTTCTCGTACAGTTCCCTACGTTTCCAAGGCAACCGGTGTACCCTTAGCAGGACTAGCTTCCCGGATCATGTCCGGTGAAACCCTCGAATCTCTAGGTTTAACCGAGGAACCCATTCCCAAGCACATTGCGGTGAAAGAAGCTGTGTTACCCTTCGAGAAATTTGCCGGTACCGACACAATTCTCGGACCAGAAATGCGCTCTACTGGAGAAGTAATGGGTATTGATAACGACTTTGGTAAAGCCTTTGCCAAGGCAGAATTAGCAGCGGGTCAACGTTTACCCCTTTCTGGTACCGTATTTGTTTCGATCAATGATCGGGATAAACCGAGTGTGATACCAGTAGTGAAAGACCTAATTAAATTAGGTTTCAGCGTTGTCGCTACCGAAGGTACTCGCAAGATCCTCGAAAAGGAGGGGTTAGAGGTTAAATTAGTGCTCAAACTCCATGAGGGACGTCCCCATGTACTCGACTCGATTAAGAATCGGGACATCCAGCTAATTATCAACACCCCTTCGGGACAAGATGCCCATGCCGAGGGACGGCTCATTCGCCGTACAGCCTTGAGTTACAAAATTCCCATCATTACCACTATTGCCAGTGCTAGGGCAACAGCAGCAGCAATTAGTTCTCTACAGTCCCAGCCTTTAGATGTAAAGGCACTACAGGATTATATCGTTTGATCATAATCATAAATTCGTAGGGTGCGTTAGCGTTAGCGTAACGCACCACAAACACAACACATTTAAGAGTTACACACAAGCGAGCAAGATGAATTTAGAATTTAGAATTTAGAATTTAGAATTTAGAATGAACTTTTTTATGTCCCTGTTAGCAAACAGCATACAGCAGTTTTCGCTGTTATGTGGTACACCTTTATCCCCCCAACCCCCCTTAGAAAGGGGGGCAGAAAAAGTCCCCCTTTCTAAGGGGGATTTAGGGGGATTTTTCTTACTGTACCTCATAACAT
>JAAHGR010000745.1 GCA_010672425.1 Symploca sp. SIO2E6 | reverse complement strand
CCCAATTCCCAATTCCCAATTCCCAATTCCCAATTCCCAATTCCCAATTCCCAATTCCCAATTCCCAATTCCCAATTCCCAATTCCCAATTCTCAATTCCCAATTCTCAATTCCCAATTCCCAATTCCCAATTCCCAATTCCCAATTCCCAATTCCCAATTCCCAATTCCCAATTCCCAATTCCCAATTCCCAATTCCCAATTCCCAATTTTCAACTCTTGGTATAGTTATCAATAACCTTAGCCAAACTCGGTATTGCCCCTTCTACATCACCCTTAACTGACTTGCGTAATTTATTATAGGCTCCTCGCACAACCCCATTATCGGTTGTTGCAATTCTGGCGTCGGTAACGCTGAGCATTGCATCTGCTGCACGAGAGGCGTTTTCACTGAGATATCCGACTGGATCACCCGCCTCTACCCCCTCACTCCAAATGGGATCTAGTGCCTTAAAGGCTTCCGGTATCAGTCGCTCTACGGCTCCTTGAATATAACCTGGTTTGACTCCCTTGACAGCAGCGTAAGCCGCTTTCAAGCCGAGGCCAGAAATCCCGCTTTTTCCAGTAACCTGCTCATCTATCAACTTGACTAGATCAGCCACGAGGCTTGCCTTTTTGTTTGGTTCCTTAAGACCTTCGAGCAGTCCCATGTTAATTCTCCTTTAATCTCAAAATCTTCGATAATTACTACAAACCAGGCAGGCCCGATGAAAAAATTTTCACCACCAGAGGATGAAAGTGGACTCTTCCCCATTCCCCATTCCCCATTCCCCATTCCCCATTCCCCATTCCCCATTCCCCATTCCCCACTTACAAGGCAGGAGAATTGCAACTTCCACTACCTCGGAGCCTCGGAGTCTCCTGCCTTCTGCTGCTAGTTCTAGACAGTGGTAATATCCTTTTCTTTGTCAGCTAATAATTCCTCAATCTTGGCTGTGTACTTCTGAGTGAGCTTTTGAATCTCATCTTGTAAGTCTAATGCTTCATCCTTAGAGATGTCACTATTTTTTTCCTGCTTACGGACAGATTCAACAGCATCACGACGGACATTACGAATGGAAACTTTACCTTCCTCGGCAAATTTACCCGCTAGCTTCACAAATTCTTGGCGTCGCTCACTAGTCAATGGGGGAATATTCAACCTAACGACTTCACCATCATTATTGGGAGTTAAGCCAATATCTGCTAGGGAAATCGCTTTCTCTACTTGAGTTAAGCTACTCTTGTCATAAGGTTGAATGGTAATTGTACTAGCATCCGGTGTATTGATACTTGCCAGAGACTTCAGGGGTGTTGGACTACCGTAGTATTCCACCATCACCCGATCCAGAAGACTAGTGTTGGCACGACCAGTACGAATGGTATTGAAAGCTCTTTGAGTTGCCTCTACGGCTTTCTGCATATGACTTTCGGTATCAGCTAACGTCACACAAACCTCCCACAAATGTTCCTACAGATTCTCCTTGAATCGCGCGTTGGATATTATTGCGCACAGTAAGATCAAATACCACAATTGGGATATTATTCTCTTTACATAATGCGATCGCGGTACTATCCATCACCCGCAAATCATTGGCGAGTACATGGGAGTAGGTGAGAGTCTGATAGCGACGAGCATTGGGATTGAGCTTGGGGTCACAATCATAAATCCCGTCTACTTTTGTTGCTTTGAAGATGACCTCAGCATCGATTTCAGCAGCTCTGAGAGCTGCTGTAGTGTCGGTGGTGAAGAAAGGATTTCCCGAGCCTGCTCCAAAAATCACTACTCGTCCTTTTTCCAGGTGGCGAATGGCACGACGCCGGATATAGGGTTCTGCGACTTGCTGCATGGTGATGGCAGTTTGTACTCGCGTTGGCATCCCAATACGTTCAAGAGCATCCTGTAAGGTCATAGCATTCATTACCGTAGCAATCATACCGATATAATCAGCAGTTGCCCGATCCATACCTCCTGCAGATGCTTTGACACCGCGAAAGATATTGCCACCACCGACGACAATTGCCATCTGAATGCCATTGCTCACGACTTCTGCCACTTCAGCGGCTATTTCTTGAACGACTTGTGGATCAATACCGTAGCCTAAATCCCCCATAAGGGCTTCACCGCTCAACTTTAGTAAGACCCGTTGGTATTTCATCCCCATGTATAGAATTTTGTGAGTGAGATTGTCGAACCACAATAAGATAGCAGTCCATCTAATGCTTGCTGCCCAGCATAGACGCAACTGCACTATTTTCGCCACTCCAGTTGGCTACCAGTTACTTCAGTAGATTTTGGTGAGATGTCTTCCCCCGATAGGAGTGCCGCGATCGCATGTTGCAAATAAGGCACTTCCACTGCTTCTGGTTCTTGGGGACTATCGTCAATGCTACCGGTGTAGCGAAGAATCCCCTCTTTGTCGATCAGGAATGCCGTCGGCATTTTCTCGACACCAAAGCCTTGAGCTACATCCTGAGTTGAATCCCAAAGGTAAGGAAAATTTAGTTTCCTTTCCCTGGCAAACTGCCTCATGTTCTCAAAACTGCATTCTGGATACTGGTTAGCATCTTTAGCATTAATACCCACCAAGGTAAAACCCTGTTGCTCAAACTGGGATTGAATTTGCTTGAGTCTGTCTAAATAGGAATCAACATAAGAAGAGTGATTGCAAATAAATACTACCCCCACAGCCCTCCACTGTTCTAGGTAACGGGAGAGGTGGTGAACTTGATCATCAATTCCCGGAAGTTCAAAATCCGGAACATAATTGCCAACGGGAGTACCAGTCTTTCCCATAAAAATTATCTGGTTTGCTTTTTGTAAACTAGTATTCTTGGAAAAAAAGCCCTTCCATTATATAAGATCACCATTTAGATGTCTAATTGCTATTTGAGCACATAATGTAAAAGATAAACAATTTTTGCAACACTCTCCATGTTACTTGACTTATAGCCTATAATATGAATCCCTCTTACTCCAGTACTGCCGTCAGTACCAACTTGAAGACGAAAACTTGGACTTGGCGGAGTTTCCCCATTGCTTATCAAGTTCATGGTAATCAAGGACCAGCAGTAGTTATGATACATGGCTTTGGCGCATCTTCAGGGCACTGGCGTAAAAACTTGCCAGTGTTAGGGGAAAACTGTCGCTGCTATGCCCTCGACTTAATTGGCTTTGGGGCTTCTGCTAAACCTGTCCCTGGTCAGGACATTGAGTATACTTTTGCCACCTGGGGTCAACAGGTTGCTGATTTTTGTCGGGAAGTCGTTGGTGGTTCTGCTTTGTTGGTGGGTAATTCCATTGGCTGCATTGTTGCGATGCAAGCAGCAGTAGATAATCCAGAAATTAGCTTGGGGGTTGCTTTAATCAACTGTTCCCTGCGACAACTACACCAGAGCAAGCGGGCTGAGCTTCCTTGGTATCGGAGTATGGGAACTTCAGTTGTACAATGGCTGCTAGGAAATAAGTGGATTGGTCAGTTATTTTTTGCTCAACTAGCTCAGCCCAAGGTAGTGCGTAAAATCCTGTTGCAAGCTTACCGGCGTCCCGAAGCAGTGACAGATGAGCTGGTGGCTCTGCTGATGGCACCTGCTCTTGATCCGGGAGCAGTCGAGGTGTTTACTGCTTTCACTCGCTATTCTCAAGGACCACTGCCAGAGGAACTCCTGCCCATCCTACCCTGCTCTGCGATCATTCTGTGGGGTACAGAAGACCCTTGGGAACCGATCGCCTTGCGGCGAG
>JAAHGR010000744.1 GCA_010672425.1 Symploca sp. SIO2E6 | reverse complement strand
AAGAATTGAATCAACACAAGCCTAAGGCTCCGAGGCTCCAAGGCTCCAAGGCTCCAAGGCTCTAAGGGAAGCTGACTTGTTTCTCTTATTCTTTTTGGGGCGCAAGTCCCTAAAGATGCTCATTACTTATTACTTGTTACTTGTTACTTATTCTCCCAAACCCTACCTAACACCTTATCAGATATCGCCTGTAACAGCAGCGATCGCCCTTTGTTGATGAGGAAAAAGTGATTACCAGGAAACATTTCTAGCGAGAAGGAACTAGTTGTGTGTTCACGCCAGGCGTCTAGTTGCTCACGGCTAACTTCTCGATCCTCTGAGGTACCTAAAACAGAAATAGGGCAATCTAGGGGAAGTTCGGTTGTATAGCTGTAAGTGTCATTTACAGCCAAGTCTGCTCGCACAATAGGGAGTAATAACTCCATGAGCTCAGGATTTTGCAGTACCTCTTCTGGGGTACCTCCCTTAAGGCGTAAGTCTTCCACAAACTCAGCGTCGGACAATTTGTGAGTGAATGGTTTTTGGTAAGGGATTTGAGGAGCACGGCGACAAGCAATGATAAGCTGTGAAGGTATAGGAAGGTTCTGACGACGGAGTTCACGAGTTAGTTCAAAGCTAACCAAAGCTCCCATACTATAACCAAAAAAGGCAAAGGGACGATCTAGATAAGGTGGCAATACTTGTATCAAAGCTTGAATCAGAGGTGAGAGTTGGGTGAAAGGAGATTCCCTGAGCCGATTTTCCCGTCCCGGTATTTGTACAGGATAGACTTCAATTTCGGAGGGCAACTCCTTTGCCCAAAGACGAAAGATGGAGGCACCACCACCAGCGTAGGGAAAACAAAATAAACGCAAGTTAGCTTGAGGATTAGGTTGATAATTGCGAAACCAAGGGTTTTGTGCCGTCATCTGTACTTGTTGGAGAGTGGGTTGATTTAATTCTAAGAGAAAATCGTACAAGTTATTGAGGAAGAAGTTCAAAAATCTGACATCCTCTTGGAAAATTCCCAACACCTAACACCTAACACCTAACACCTAATTAACTGGTTCTTCTGTATCTGCATTGGATATTTCTTGCGTATCTGTATTAACTGGTTCTTCTGTATCTGCATTGGATATTTCTTGCATATCTGTATTAACTGGTTCTTCTGTATCTCCATTAACTGCTTCCTCTGTATCTGTGTTGAGTAATTCGTTAGTCTCTGGCTTCACTGCTTTCTCGGTTTCCACCTCCTCGGCATCAAAGGATTCACTGTCCTCCCCCCGCAACAAGTGTTGCCGATAGAGCAACTCCAACTCATTCCCTGCTTTGCGGAAAATTCTGACTTGGTTGTACCATAGAGCTTGAAAGATGCGATAAAAAACAAAACTGACAATTGCGACAATCAACCCTGCTGCCGTACTAATCAGTGCTTCCCCGATACCCAAATTGACATCAACTGTTGAAGCAGTTCCCAGATCGGAAATACTAATTGAACCTAAGGCCCGAATCAAACCCAAAACTGTACCCAGCAATCCTAGTAGGGGAGCCATAGTAATAATCCCTTCTAGAAGCCTGTGTCCCCGCCGCATTGAGGATAACTCATCGTCAGCCGCTGTTTCTAAAGCCAGCCGAAACACCTCTGGATCTGGTTGAGGAAGCATCAGGGGAGCAGATAGATACCTGCCGATTGGTTGTCCCCTGGTCTGAAAAGCAATATCTTTTGCTGCTTGCCAGTTGCGACTCGCGGCATCTAGCACTCGTCTGAGAATTGATTGTTCCCTGGATAGGAAATTTAGCCAAAACCAGATACGCTCAAAGGTTACACCCAAAGCGAAGACTGATAAAACCCACAGTGGCCATAACACCCACCCGGCCTTTTTGATCATTTCAAGCATTCCAGCATCCACGGTAGACCTTTTACCTCCCTTAATGAAGCCAAATTTTCTGTAGTCATGAGTAAGCCATTCTTTCCAATTTTAGGTGGAAGGGGAACATCCCTGACCATTGGTGTCAACTTCAACCTAGACATAGCCAGCTGTTGGATGCCCTAATCCGCCTCATCATTTAAATGATGAGGCTCATAGCTTAAGTCCATTAAAATGGACTAAATTTTCCGGCTTCATCAAGAGTCATCTTTAGATGACTTGAGCTATAAGCCTGGAACTTAAGTTCCAGGCGGGGCAAGGCTTTCAGCCTAAGTTGACACGAATGATCCCTGACCGAAAGCGGCGGGAAGCCCATTCCTTCAGGGATGGGAGGGATAGCCGCCCGCCGCTTTGTTGTTTGTTGTTTGTTTTTTGTTTTTTGACAAACAACTAACAACTAACAACTTGCTAACGCTTGCATCCCACGTAATGCAAGTCGTGGGATGAGTTAACCTCTCCCCACACTCTCTTCTCGAAAGGACTCTACCCCAACAGGCGGGTTATCCACACCGGATGTCTCTGAGAGCATCTGGCAAAATTAATATTAACGGAAGAGTTAACCAATCAATGAACAATTTTTCTTTGCAATCAATCTACGCCTGGTATCGCAACATGCTTCGCAACCCCAAGTACCGTTGGTGGATTATCTTGGGAACCCTAGCTTACGTTTTTAGTCCCATTGATATTTCTCCTGACATTTTTCCCATTGTTGGGCAAATCGACGATGTCTTGTTGCTGACGTTATTGATTTCTGAAGTTTCTCAGTTAGTAGTCGGTATTGTGAAAACTCGCAAAGAGCAAAAGGTTGCTGCTACAATCAATAATCCTCATGATAAGACTGTAGAAGTTGATGCTGTATCTGTTGAGTAGAACAGGGAGATGCGGGGACAAGGGGGATAATGAAACCACAAGATCCTAGAGACTATCAAATTATCTTTCTCTTCCTCTTTTTGGTATTAGGCATTGGGACAAGAGACTGGACACTAAGACCTGAACTAATACTAGTTTTGCTAGTGACTTGTCTACTAACTCAATGGGTCATGCTATGTTTAACCAGACCTGATGTAACCCTAGTATCTCTCAAAAGTGCAACGATTACAGCCTTAAGCCTCTGTCTGCTGTTACGAGCTGATCATTACATCACGATGATAATAGCAGGGATGCTCGCAATTTCCAGTAAATTTATTTTTCAGGTGGAGGGCAAGCATTTTTTTAATCCTGCCAACTTTGGCATAATTGCGGCTGTACTGCTGACCAATGATGCTTGGGTTTCCCCTGGACAGTGGGGAGATGATGGCTGGTATGCCCTATTGTTTGCCGGTAGTGGCTGTATGGTTTTAAAACTGGTGGGACGCTGGGACACAACAGCTGCTTTTTTGGGTGCTTACACCCTCTTAGAAGGGATACGCAATTTTTGGCTGGGTTGGACATGGGATGTTTTTTGCCATCGATTGATGAGTGGCTCCTTATTGTTGTTTGCTCTATTTATGCTCACCGACCCCCGCTCAATTCCTAATGCGAGAATGAGTCGCTTGGTTTGGGCTATCTGTATTGCTGTGCTAACTTTTATTTTGCGCAATCAATTCTTTGTTTCCACAGCCGTTTTTTGGGCTTTGTTTGCCTTGGCTCCTTTAACAGTTATTTTAGATTTCATTTGGTCATCTCCCCGATTTAACTGGGAGATTGAGAATTGAGAATTGGGAATTGGGAATTGGGAATTGGGAATTGGGAATTGGGAATTGGGAATTGGGAATTGGGAATTGGGAATTGGGAATTGGGAATTGGGAATTGGGAATTGGGAATTGGGAATTGGG
>JAAHGR010000743.1 GCA_010672425.1 Symploca sp. SIO2E6 | reverse complement strand
TGTAGAGACGTTGCATGCAACGTCTCTACAGGATGAAAGCGGTTTTCTCAAAACGGGTATAACTAATCCGGATTTGGTATTGACTGTTTTCCCCGGCGGATGAGAACTCAGCGAAGATTTGTTAATAGTTTAACGACAGGGTTCAGCTCCCCAATCTTCGTGTCCACGCCCAGGCTAACATTTAAGGAGCTTAGTTGGGCTACGCCAATAAACTTTTGGCTCACTAATCGTCACCGCCACCATCATCACCACTGCTACCGCCACTATCGCTGCTGCTACTGTGAGAGCTGCTGCTACTGTGAGAGCTACTACCATAATTGCTACCGGCGCCACTACCACTACTACTACCGCCGCCGAAATTATGGCTACTACTGCTACTACCATAATTGCTACCGGCGCCACTACCACTACTACTACCACCGCCGAAATTATGGCTACTACTGCTACTACCATAATTGCTACCGGCGCCACTACCACCACTACTACCGCCACCGAAATCATGGCTGCTGCTAGTATCACTATCATCATAATCCGTGCTAGAGCTAGTGCTAGAGCTGCGAGTTGGGGTGCGGGAAGTAGACTTAGGAGGAGTGTAAGGTTTGTGAGTAGTTGTTGTTTGGGAAGTTACTGGGGGCGTAGTTGATTGAGGAGTCACCCAGCGTCGTCTTTTCAGATAATTACTGATCGTGATCGCTAATGCTAAACCAACACCTCCAACAATGATACCAATAATCCAAAAGATACTAGTATCTCCAGCTGTGAGAGCAGCAATCAGTGATTGAGTGCCTACCAATGTACCAGCATCAAAGTTTCCCTGTTGGAACTCTGGGATAATTTTGGTGTCAATAATCTTGGCGACTTTAGCATCAGGCAAAATCTTAGCAATACCGTAACCAGTTTCGATTTCCACCCGGCGATCGCCTTGGGAAATCAAGAACAGTATCCCATTATTTTGACCTTGCTTGCCAATACCCCAATAATTAAATAAGGCAGTGGTAAATGCTTTAGGAGATTCGTACAAAGCTGTTTCCGGGACTGTCACCACAGCAATTTCCGTACCATTTTCCGCCTCTACCTCGGAAATCAGTTGATTGAGTTGAGCTTCTGTCTCATCACCGAGAATTTCTGCCATATCCGTCACCCAACTGCCATTTACCTGCTGAGGATTGGGTATTTCTGGGAGAGAGAGAGCATAACTAGCAAGAGGTGTCAGTAAAATGGCAAGACACAAGGGAGTTACCCACAGGGTCTTGTGCATTTGGCGTATTAATCTTTCCATTACCGTAGTACTCCCGACTCAAAAATTTCCTGCCATCTTCTACAAGGGTTATCTGGATCATTCCAGAAAATTTACCCGTGTTTCAGATCCCGGACTTCTGACGGAACAAGTGTGAAAATCTCAGTAGTGAATTACTCCCTTACTTCTTGTGTCGCAGTGTGCTACTATAAACAAGCATATGTTAAAAGCCATTTTTTAACATACTCAAAATGTTAAACTCAGTAAAAACTATGCTTCCAACTTAAGGCTAGACACCTTATAAAGAATGGGTTTCATCTTTTGTACAATTAGCCACTATTGGTCGAAATTTTATCCTGGTTTACTCTATCCGCCAATAATTCAACCTATACGTTTATGAAAAAGTTAACTTTCTTTAGTACAGTGCTGTTTCTGTTCTTACTTTTAGCACCTGGTTCTGTTATGCCTCAGAGCAATCAAAATAGACCAAGTCAGAACAATCCAAACAGACCAGTTTCAGGAGATATTGAAACAGAACTCCTAGGCATTGCTGAATCTACGCTCCGTGTGGAACACGACGTTGTAGTTAACAATGATCCCTCTTCCGCAAGAAGGCGGAACCCTAATGCAGCTAGGGCTCGTCAAGCTAACATTGAAAGGCGCATAGAAAGGGCACGAGGTTTACACAGTTTTTTGAGAGGACGAAAGGTTGGCTTCAGAGATTTTCAGACTAGACTAGAGATTAAAAATTTAAGTGTAGAGGGGAATGTAGCGATACTAGATGCAGTGGAGTACACTTCTAAATTTTACGACCTATCTATTATGGCTGCAGGTTCACCTGAACAGAGTGAGGAGATAATTGAGCACCGTTTCACATTTAATTTGCAAAACAACCAATGGGAATTAGTCTCAGATGAAATTTTAAATGCTCCTGGATCTATACAGGGTACTTCTGAAGAAGCGATTCCCTCCGTCTCACCGAATCTTGATGTTACTCCCTCCGATCCGCTAGCGCCTCCAACATCTCCTCAATCAAGTCTGCCTTTGGTACTGAGTTCACCAGTCAAAGCCAGTCGCTTAGAATCAAAAGACTATAGCCGTTTGGATGGTGAATCAAACAACTCCCCTGTTTTGCTTTCACAAGCATCGTTAAACCGTCAAGCAATTGTTCAATACATTTACTATTACGCTTTGACTCCAAATAGGGATTACCGTAATTTTGAAAATGCAGGAGTTCAAGGAGGAGACTGTACCAATTTTGTTTCTCAAGCTCTCAAAGCAGGAGGGTGGCCCAGCGTACAGGGATGGTATAGAAGTGATACAAACTGGTGGTACGACTTTTCTTTCGTTCAACCGGGCCAAAGCTGGACATGGATCAATGCCAATTATTTTTTTAACTTTATTTTGAATCGTCCCAGAGCTAGAACCATTGGGAGAGTAGCAGATCTAGTTCCTGGAGATGTTATAAGTGTCGATTTTGATCCTCAAAATAACAACGGAATGGATCACACAATGCTAGTTTCCAAGAAATCCAACGATGGTACTATTTATCTAGCCTATCACACTAACAATACGATAGACAAAACTTTCTACGAGTTTTACAATAATAGTTCAAGCAGTACAAAATATTACGCTTGGAACCTATTGCCCAATTATAATTAAGGATATTGTGTAACGGGGAAGCTCCTTGATAAAGATTTCTGCGAATATTGGTATTGTTGTATGTGTATCTCTTGCTACTTTGCTAGGAGCATGTAGTTTTGTAGATGTTCATGGTGCTGATACACCAGACCAAGTAGTTAAGCAATATGTATCAGGCCTCGAAAGGCAGGAAGAAGATTTGATACTGCAACTGATTCCAAAAGGATATACAGCTGAGCAAGCTGTAAAAGACAAAATTTCTCAGTTTGGGGGCTATGAAATAGAGGAATATAACGTTGTTTACAACGAGTTAAAGCCCGTTTTTTTGATAGCCAACATAGAAGGGCGGTATGCTGCTAATAACATAGGATTGGAAAAGTTTGAAGATACAGTGACGATTGCATATAGAGGAGCAGGTACTTTACTATCCAAAAAAACTCGTTGGTACTTGTTATTAGGAGATGGCAACGTACCCAGCCCTAATATCGCTCCTGGAGAACCGCAAGGTATTTCGCCTGAATAGTCATCTCACTCAACCTACTGTAGTGACACAGCTAAAATAGCTAAAAATGTAGGTTGGGTAAAGCTTTCTTCGTGACCCAACACAGTCTCCTCCAGCGTTGGGTCTCGTTGCCTCGACCCAACCTACATTGAGGATACCAATGGCGAATGGGGGGTCACACCCCTCATTTATCTTGTAGAGACGCGCCTGCCTTTATGATGCCCGTAGGGCTGTTGGCACGTCTCTACATGTAGCAGGATAACGAAAAATCCTGACATGAGGGGTCACACCCCTGATTCGCCAGCAGTATCCATTGAGGTGTGGGGAGAAATAGGGGCAAAACCTGAGCAGTAT
>JAAHGR010000742.1 GCA_010672425.1 Symploca sp. SIO2E6 | reverse complement strand
ACTCGGTTCGGGAAATACCTACCGTTAAACCTTTGATGGTTAGATAGCCTTGATTCCCTACCAACCTTACCCTGACAGTAACGCCTTTTTTGGTGGCAATGTAACCTTGACGATATACAATGCCAGTAGCCAGTCTGCGCCACTGGTCACTTTTGACCGTAAATTTGCGCTCAATCTCAGTTGCCATGGTGACTCCTTCTGTAATGTATAACGTTGTTAAGAAACAAGGGAGGAGGCAGGAGGCTGCAAGGCAGGAGGCTGCAAGGCAGGAGGTTCTAAGGCTTCAAGTTAGACAGTCCTCCACTAAGAAATTATCCTAACACCTAACACCTAACACCTAACACCTAATACTTAACACCTAATACTTAACATCTAGGAGATTTTGACAATGCAAACTCAAGATAGCTCAACTGAAGTTACTTTCCACTATATCAATGGTGAAGCCGAATCCTTTGATATCCCTGTAACTCCAGAAGCCTTTGCCACCCAACTGCAAGACTTGCTCCAACAACCGATGTTAACCCTACATCTGTTTGACAAAAGCGCTTTCATTTGTACTTCCCAGATTATCAAGATAGAAGTGAAACCTCTGGTTACCGAAATCCAAGGGCAAGGTATCTTTGATAATGTTCAATTGGTAACAGCACTCACTCATGGATCTCCATTTTGATTTTATGCTATTATTTTAAAATGGGAAAATGTGCACACATATATAGTAATTGAGAAAAAACTGATTTCTTGGGCATATTCCTCCAAAAGGTTGCTGCGATCGCAGAGACATCTGATCCCCGACTTCTCGATTGAAGAGCCATGATTAACTCAACAAACCGATAGAAGAAGTCGGGTATCTGGGACTTTTTCAGGGAATCAGTTAGAATCATTCCCAATTCCCAATTCCCAATTCCCAATTCCCAATTCTAAATTCTATATGTCCATGACTGAGGAACATGACACTTATTCCCCTTCAACCGAGTCGGAAAAAGGTTCTTGGAAAAACCGTATTACTGGGGTTTGGCATAGTGCAACTACAGGTTTGCTGAAACTTCTACCCCTAGAGCAAGTAGCACAAACGGCGTTGGAATGGTTTAGTGTCAGTGAGACTCAGGTTGCAGAAATTTTGGAGACAGTTAGAGCCGAATTGCCAACTACGGAGGCTCTGCTGCTGGGGAAACCCCAAGCGGGGAAAAGTTCCCTGGTGCGAGGCTTGACGGGAGTTTCTGCTGAAATTATTGGCATGGGATTTCGTCCCCACACCCAACACACTCAACGCTACGCCTATCCTTCTAATGACCTGCCACTGCTGATTTTTACTGATACGGTGGGACTTGGAGATGTACATCAGGATACTCAGGGGATTATTGAGGAACTAGTAGGGGATTTGCAAGAGTCTAGTGGTTGTGCCAGGGTGCTGATTTTGACAGTCAAAATCAATGATTTTGCGACAGATACTCTGCGACAAGTGGCACAACAGCTACGTCAGCAGTATCCAGATATTCCCTGTCTGTTGGCTGTTACCTGTTTGCATGAAGTGTATCCTCCCCATACTATAAATCATCCTGCCTATCCACCTGACTATGAGGAAGTTAACCGAGCCTTCGAGGCTATGAAGCAAGCTTTTGCTCAACTATGCGATCGCGCTGTGCTTATTGATTTTACCCTAGAGGAGGATGGTTATACTCCAGTATTTTACGGTTTGGAGTCCCTCAGGGATACTTTAGCAGACCTCCTCCCAGAAGCGGAAGCTCGTGCCATTTATCAGCTCTTAGATGAAGATGCCAGCCAGCAATTGGGTAATCTTTACCGGGATGTGGGACGCCGTTACCTGTTAGCATTTTCCATTATGGCTGCTACCTTAGCAGCTGTACCCCTACCATTCGCCACCATGCCTGTGCTCACCACCTTACAAGTCTCCATGATCGGTCTTTTAGGCCAATTATATGGCCAGAGGTTGACTCCCTCCCAAGCTGGGGGAGTTGTCAGCGCCATAGCTGGTGGCTTCCTAGCTCAGGCAGTTGGCAGGGAGTTAATCAAATTTATACCTGTCTTTGGTAGTGTAGTTGCTGCTTCCTGGGCAGCCGCCTATACTTGGGCATTAGGTGAAGGAGCCTGCGTTTACTTCGGAGATTTAATGGGGGGTAAAAAACCCGATCCTGAACAGATTCAGTCTGTGATGAAGGAAGCCTTTCAGGCAGCGCAGGAAAGGTTTAAGAATGAGTAATGAGTAATGAGTAGTAGTTGGACTTCAGTCCAAACCACCTAACACCTAATTAGTTTATGTCATACAGTGACTTTACTCTAAGAAAAGCGAAAGAGGAGCTAAATCTAACCTTTGTGGAGGGAGGGCGTTTTTTGCCCAAAACTGAACCTATTGCTCTCAACCCTTACCTAGCAGAGTTTCTCGCAGAAAGTATTCCATTAGCGATCGCTACAGGTTCAGAAAAAGCCCGTTCTGAGCTCATTATCTCTCCCATTCTTTTTGAAGTCCGCAAAATCTTAAATCGGCACATTAGCCTCTTCTCTGGTGAAGATTTTACTGTAGATGCACAAGCGGGATTGAGTGGTGTCTGTGATTTTTTAATCAGCCGTTCCCCTGAACAATTGTTAATTGAAGCACCTGTAATTGTTATCGTTGAAGCCAAGAAACAAAATCTCAAGGGAGGTTGGGGACAGTGCATCGCCGAGATGGTTGCTGCTCAAAGGTTCAACGGTGCTAAAGCACAACCCATCTCCCCAATTTACGGCAGTGTGACTAGTGGTAACTTGTGGACATTCCTCAAGCTAGAAGCACAAACTGTAACTATCGATTTAACCGAGTATCTCATTCCTCCTGTAGAAGAATTGCTGGGTATGCTGGTATGGTTGTTGCAAGAAGAAATGTAGGTTGGGTAGAGCTTTAGAAAGTGACCCAACACTGGAATGTGCGATGTTGGGTCTCGTTGCCTCGACCCAACCTACATCTATTCCCTCATTTTAGCTCAGGTTTTGTGGTATACTTTTACATAATGCAATGGGTGTGCGCCTGTAGGGTCTAGGCATTATATCAAGTCCGGTGGAATAGTTACACTTTGGTGACAACAAGGCTCCAGGGCAGAAGGCTCCAGGGCTCCAAGGGAAGAAAGAAGGTTGCAAGGTGGAAAGATACGATTGCCTGCCTTACTAGAGAAAGCGATTTTATGATATTATTTTATCATGGGAAAATGTGCGCACATATATATGGCGGTCAAATGGGAGCAAGAGGTTAAACGCGAGCAAGAGGTTAGACGCGAGCAAGAGGTTAGACGCGAGCAAGATGCTCGCACTACTTATTACTCATTACTTCAAAACCCGAATCAATCGACTTATTCAGCAGGCGATCGCATCCTCCCAGAAAGTAACTTCCAATGTAGGGTGGGCAAATTCCCAAATTTTAAGATAAGAACAGATATGTAGAGAGATATTTGCCCACCACAGCACTTCCTAGTACAGATAATGGTGGGCATTATGAGGAAAAATATCGCTACGGATGAAGATTATCGAGAATGCCCACCCTACGTTAGGAGATTTTGTGGTATCCTTTGACTGGGATTTCGGTTACTTACAGTCGATGGAGCATCCATAATTGAGCAATTTCCAATGTAGGGTGGGCAAATTCCCAAATTTTAAGATAAGAACAGATATGTAGAGAGATATTTGCCCACCACAGCACTTCCTAGTACAGATAATGGTGGGCATTATGAGGAAAAATATCGCTACGG
>JAAHGR010000741.1 GCA_010672425.1 Symploca sp. SIO2E6 | reverse complement strand
TGCCATGCCACTACTAGCGTGACACACTTAAAAATGTAGGTTGGGTAGAGCTTTAGAAAGTGACCCAACACAACCCGCTCCAGCGTTGGGTCTCGTTGCCTCGACCCAACCTACATCTATTCTGTTTATCCTTTCCTTGATATTATCCATTGCTTAATCCCTTCTAATTGCTATAGTAATAACCAAAACGATTGTCGAGGAAGGCATCAAGGCTAATTTGCTCTTGTTTGAGGAAACCGCTGTGGGTAATTTTCCCCTTAAGATAGAGATCCACAACAGCACAAAGGGAAGCAGAAGTTGTCAGCTGGATAGAACTCCAGGTTTCTCCATACAAGTTGAGGGGGTAAATCTTGCGGATATCACTAACTTGTTCTAGATGACCATTTCTCCAACCAGTAACGGTGCAGAAAATAACTACCACATCTTGTTGGGTGATAGGAATGGCATCCTCTAAGATTTCTTTCAGGAGTTCTCGGCGATCGCTCAGGCGTAATTCTTTGGTGAGAAACGTCATCAAATAGCTATGACCAGGATAACGAATAGTTTTGTAGTTGAGGGTACGCACCTGTCCTGCGAGAGTTTCGCAGAGAGTACCCAAACCACCAGAAGTGTTAAATGCTTCGTAAGTTACTCCATCTAGGGAGAAATGCTCCACCTCTTCTAAGGGAATTGCCTCAATTTTACGACCATTGTGAATTACCTCACAAGGATTGCAACATTCATTAATCATGCCTTTGGTAGACCAGGTGAGGTTGTACATAAGCATATTAGAAGGATATTGGGGCAGAGCACCAACGCGCATTTTTACCTCGTCAAGCTTCTCAAACCCGCGACAAAGGTGATGAGCCAAAATACCGATAAAGCCGGGAGCCAAACCGCATTGCGGTGCAAAGACTAAACCCTCAGGTGTCGTTTCCGCGATAGAGCGAACTGCATGGGTAGTTTCTACATCTTCTGTCAAGTCAAAATAGCTAACTCCGGCTTTGGCAGCAGCATGAGCAATACCCGGATTTACCCAATAGGGACACGCAGAGATAACACAGTCTTGTCCCTCTAGTTTTTCAGTAAGCGCTGCCTCATTAGTGGCATCTATCACAAAAGTGTTGACTGGCACTGATGCTCTCAACTGTTCTAAGGCTTGAGCATCGATATCACCAACAAGTATGGCGTAATCGCCACTGTGATATAAAAACTTAGCGATCGCTGAGCCAATTTTTCCAGTTCCCAAGATGGTGACATGATGCATAGTTTTTCCTGTCCGAGGAGTTCCTCTAAATAATTAATAAACCTTACGGGGAATGCAAGTGCTTAACACTAATATAAATTCATCATTCCTTCTTACTTGTTACTTGTTACTCTTGAGAAAGAAGGCTCCAAGGCAGAAGGCTCTAAGGGAAGCTGACTTGTTTTTCTTCTTCTTTTTGGGGCGGAAGTCCCTCTACTGCTTATTACTTATTCAACAAACCCTAAAGCCCTTAAGCTAGAGTACAGTGATATTTCGTCTGGCTCAACATAAATTGGGTTTGCAAACTAATGACTTCTCGATAGGTATCTTCCGATTTCCTATCCCAAAGATTGTGCCCCGCATCAAGTATATGCAAATTATGTTTTTCTTCCTTCTCGGCAAATGCCTTGAGTGCCTGGGCATATTGGGGAAATAAATTGAAAGGGTCGCCCAAACTAACCAAAACTAGGATCGAAGCTAGGGATGGTTTAGATGGATAGTCAAAGGAAGGTGTAAAGGTCTTGTAAGCTTCCCAGCTACGCTCATGCAGGGTTACACCTGGAGCATGGAGAAGATCTGCAAGCACTTCAGCCTTACCCTCCAAGTATTGAACAGTAAACTCAAACAATTCTGGATCAGGATGGGGTGGATTGACGGCAATTGCTCCGGCGAGATCAGCATAATGCTGTGCATACATAATCGCAGCTATACCTCCTTGGCTACGTCCAGTAATGAAAACTGGGCGGTTGGGATAGAGTAGTGACAACACAAGATGGACATGCCGAATCACGGTCATCAGACCCTGCTTACTGGCAAACTCAAAAGGAGCATCTGACCCCATACCGTTGAGGGGTAGATCCGTGGGAAAAGAAGCCACACGGAAGGTCTCACCATCGGGCAATAGTTGCGTCAGTAAACTTTGGCTGCTACTTCGTCCACGTCCACGGTTCTTGCTTTTTCTACCATGAAAGGTTCCGGCAACATCGCACAAAGTCTCAGCGACGGAAAAGGTGGTTCCGGTGCCTGGTAAGAGGATCTGGAGCGCACGATGATTTTCATCAACTGACTTGTGGGGCTCCAAGATACCTGTGAAAGCGATCGGCAAATATAATTTATTGAAAGGAAGCCTTTGTTTGTCTCCCCCAGTAGCACCAACCCGATAAACCAACTCTTGGCTCTCTCGAAGCACGTTCATCTCCAGCAATTCATGGCGACTTAACTCTTTAGCCTTTGCCAATTCTTGGTTGACTTGTTCGAGTCTTTGCAATTCTGAACTCATATTTTATCAGATGTTGTGGTCTTACAAATTTTGTATGCGAGAAGATGCATAGGGTCTTCGTAAATTGGCATCACTTTGGCATCAATCGGAGTCCATTGTGGTTGGTCAAGGACTTCCTGAAGTTTAGGCAAGAAACTCTGACGTGCTGTAAACACCAAGATGCCTTCAAGCTCGATACTTTCTTGAAGTGTACTCAGTTCAATCGGTCCAGAATGGCTCTCGGCAAATACCCCTGTAGCAACAATACCACTGGCTTTCTCCAAATCTCTGAATGTTTCATCCCCTATTGAACAGCAAACTAAGGAATTATACACCCCTTTTGCCGCTGCTTGGGTTAGCATACCAGGAGATATGTCAATACCGATAATCCGTTCAAATCCCAACTTAGCTAAGGCAACACCAACCAGACCAGTTCCAGCGCCCACATCCAGGATCACACCTTGCTTATTGTCCATATATTCTGACAGCATGAGTGCTGCGGCCAAAGGAACTGGTTCCCACACTCCACCAATATCTGCTTCATACTTATCTGCCCATTGGTCGTAGTTCTGCCGTAGCTCATCAACATTTTGACTCGAACAGATCCACTTCAACCATTCCTTTGGTTGTATCTCAGACATTTTGCTCCCATCAATGACTAGACTCAATGTTAGATCTAATTGGAGAATGCGATCGCCTCTTGTTATTTATTTTTCGGTAGCTGGATTATCTAGGGCGCAAGCATTGCGCCCCTACCCTTCATCTCTACTCTCACCAATGGAATGATCAGGGTCAGGAAAGGTAACAGACAAAGAATCACCAAATACAGTTGCAGCTTCATTGAAGGATATGCCATGCTTCTTCAAATTGCTCTGTGCTTTATTGGAGTTCCATTCAAATTCCATTGTCATATCATGACTTTAGCCAGTTATATTATAGGCGAACAATTACTCCATTATTAAATAATAATATCACAAAACAACCGCGATCGCAAATCACCAATTATCAATTTTCAATTCTCAATTTTCAATTTTCAATTCTCCATTCTATGCAGATTCTCTTTTTGCACTCCAATTTTCCGGCACAGTTTCGTCACTTAGCTGTCGCCTTAGCAAAAGACCCCAACAATCGGGTGGTTTTCGGTACGATGCGCCGGGAAGGGAGCCTTCCGGGAGTCACCAAGGCTCTTTATTCCCCCAATCGAGAAGCAACTCCTCAAACCCACCACTATGTTCGTCCCTTAGAAAATGCTG
>JAAHGR010000740.1 GCA_010672425.1 Symploca sp. SIO2E6 | reverse complement strand
TTTATCCCCCCAACCCCCCTTAGAAAGGGGGGCAATAAAAGTCCCCCTTTCTAAGGGGGATTTAGGGGGATTTTTCTTACTGTACCTCATAACATCGCAAAGCGCTGTATATGATGTGATCGCACTGACCGTAGGGGCGTATTGCATACGCCCAAATTGCATACGCCCAAATTACATACGCCCAAATTACATACGTGCGATCGCATAATAAACATATTCAGCCGTAGGGGGCTGGGCGTTTGCGCAGCATGGTGCGTAGCAGCATAGCATTTGGATTGGTATACATTGGGTCTAGGTGCGAAAAATTATCGCCCAAATGCTACTCTTCGAGAACGCTTCGCGAACGCCCCTACAATCCCCACAGGTGTTTCTTTCTTTCATATGGGTTTCACAAACGTGAACGCGGATGTCGTGACAACCACCTCATTACACCCCATGGCATGATGAAAAATAGGAAAAATAACACGAAATAAATCATAAACTTGCCTTTCTCGGTAGCTTGTAAGGCATTTAATAAGGCCAAAGGCACACTATAAAGCACAGCATTTACCAAAACCAACCAACCGGCTTGGTAAAAATGTCGCCGTACAAACAACCATTGTATGATTCCCTGCACAATCCCAAATAGGACACTGTATACAAAACGGCTCACACCATCGCCCACAAAAAGTATCCCAACATGTTAGCGATCGCAACGAGCTGGATTTACTGTTTTAGTATAGTTTCTCCGATTTGCCGTAAACTTTCAAGAAACAAGGGTGTAGGGTGTAGGGTGTGGGGTGTGGGGAAGAGGGAGAAGGGAAGAAAGGAAGAAGGGAAGAAGGGAAGGTGAAGCGTAACGCACCGCTGGATTCTCTCAATTGTCAATATTGTAGTGGGAGCATCTTGCTCCCTTGGGTGTCATTTTTTTATTGAAGATGGAGGTCATTTGACAAACTGTAGTCAGGAAACTACAGTTTAAGTATGATGGAAGTCCGCAAAACAGAAGTTTTTGTTAAGTGGCTTGATAGCTTGCGCGATCTCCAAGCTCGTACTCGTGTTCTTGTAAGAATTGAACGTTTAGTGGCTGGAAATCCTGGTGATGTTAAGCCAGTTGGCGAAGGTGTCTCTGAGCTACGGATTAATTATGGTCCAGGCTATCGAGTCTATTACAAACAACAGGGTCAAACGATCATTGTTTTATTAGCAGGTGGAGACAAGGGAACACAAACAAAGGATATTCAGATAGCTTTGCAATTGGCTCAAACACTTTGATGGATCGCCATATCTCAAAACCTTTCAGAGTTTGTTGTATCTTTTCGCCGTTTTAGGGAGCGCTATGTCTAAAACTATTACTACCCCTTATGATGTTGCAGAACATCTCCGAACCCCTGAGGAAATGGCAGCTTATCTCGAAGTTTCTATCGAGGAAGCAAATGGTGATGCTGCTTTTGTTGCTAAAGCATTAGGTGATATCGCTCGTGCCAAAGGGATGTCTCAGGTAGCCCGTGATACAGGTCTATCGCCTGAAAGCTTATATAAGGCGCTTTCCGGTGAACGGAGCCCAACATTTGATACGATATTGAAAGTTATCAGAGCATTAGGTTTAACTTTACGTGCGGAACCAATAAACACCAAATAATTCTGGCTATACTTTGGGAGTGCCTTTTATGGGATTGGGCGATCGCCTCTAGCTTGCAACGCTTGTAGCTTGTTGGCTCTGGTCTAACCAACCCATGCGATGTTGCAAGCGAGCGGGTTTGGAGCAAGATCGGTATGGAGGGTGATGGGAAGGTAGCAATTACTTCTATAATTGAGAATTGTTGAATAATCAATTAATTATAAAATATGAGCTTTTTTGATGACGACATTACATATCCAAGCCCCAACAATTCCCATAACAGTCAAATTTCCGGCGATTGTCCACATGACGATCGAGCAGTTCTACGAATTCTGTCAAGCAAACCAAGAGCTGCGGATTGAGCGTACAGCCACTGGGGAAGTTATCATTATGCCACCTGTTTTTTCAGATACCGGAAACCGCAATTTTAATCTTGCTGTGCAGCTCGGATTATGGGCAGAGCGAGATGGTACGGGGGTTGGGTTTGACTCTAGTTCAGGATTTACACTGCCCAATGGTGCAACTCGTTCTCCTGATGCAGCATGGATGAAAAGCAGTCGTTGGAATACTCTGACGGAAGCACAACGAGCTTCCTTTGCACCCATTTGCCCTGATTTTGTCGTTGAGCTACGGTCTGCTAGCGATACCTTGAGTGGTTTACAAATGAAGATGCAAGAGTACATCGAGAATGGGGCATTGCTGGGTTGGTTAATCGATCACAAAAATCGCAGGGTTTATCTCTACCGACCTAATCAAGCTCCAGAAATTCTTGATAATCCTGATGTTATCCTTGGCGATCCAGAATTACCAGGGTTTGTTTTGCAGATGGCAAAGGTTTGGTAGATGTGCCAGAAGCCTAGTTCCACCAATCGACACCCTAGGTATGCGATCGCTTCAACTAACTAGGGTCTGCTGAATAAGTAATGAGTAATGAGTAATGAGTAATGAGTAATGAGTTTGGTATTGGATGATATTCGCGATCGCATGATTATATTAATTTAGCTGACATCTCTTCACCATCCGCTCAACCACTTGTTTTTGTGCTATTATTGTACAATGGGAAAATGTGCGCACCTATATACTGTTGGTTTCGGTGACAGGCAAGATGCCTGTTCCACAAGCAGTTAATGAAGAGAATTTGGTACAAATGAGGTGTTTGCGATCAGCTTCGCTGGTGCCCAAAGCAATCGCGAGATATCCGATCATCACATTACAGATATCCCACATATCGCACATCTTGCAAATATCACACATCTTGTAGGGGCAGGTAATGGGAAAATCTAGCCCATTTAGCCCAAACATTCCTTTTCATACCTGCCCTGTCGATATCGCAGTTTGCTCTGCTATGCGGTACAGTGTTGATCCCCCTAAATCCCCCTTAATAAGGGGGACTTCCAGAAAAGTGTACTTCATTACAGCGCAAAGCGCTGTATCCTTTAGGTTAACGTAACCAACCGCGAGGTTATCGCGAGGGCGGGTGCGAGTTCCAAAGTTATCGTAAAATGCGATAAGATTTCTCTAAACCCGCCCCGGTGTCACCGGAGGGGCGGGTTTAGGTCAATTATGCCTGATTGCCTTGATTTCGGGTGAACCCGCCCCTACATCAGGTTTCGGTAAGCTGATATGAGGATGCGATCGCGTCTCCATATTCATCTTATTGAAATTGGGTAATATTAGCGATACCTCAGCTTTGGGAATTAATTACAGCAGTTTGCTCTGCTATGCGGTACAGTCTTGATCCCCCTCGCATCCCCCTTAATAAGGGGGACTTCCGGAAAAGTGTACTTCATTACAGCGCTTTGCGCTGTAAGGCTTGGGAGAAAACCCCAATATTGGTCAATTATCATCCCGTAGGGGCGGGTTCACCAATCCGGCAAGCTCATGGACAAATCAATTTGGTAAACCCGCCCCTCCGGTGACACCGGGGCGGGTTTAGTTCAATTATCGTTTAGTTGCCTTGATTTCGGGTGAACCCGCCCCTACACCAGGTTTCGGTAAGCTGATACTATATGTGATCGCGTCTCCATATTCATCTTATTGAAATTGGGTAAGATTCGCGATACCTCAGCTTTGGGAATTAATCAGGGCTTGGGAGAAAATCCCAATATTGGTCAATTATCATCCCGTAGGGGCGGGTTCA
>JAAHGR010000074.1 GCA_010672425.1 Symploca sp. SIO2E6 | reverse complement strand
TAATTGAGTGGTATTATCGGCCAAGGGTTTACCGTCACTATCGGGATAGAGCAGTGAGTCTGCGAGGGAGGGGGAGGAGAGTTGTTGTACCATGGGCTCAATCCAAGGCAAAATTAGGAATTGTTAGAATAAGTAGGTTGGGGGTCGCGGTAGCGTAACCCAACAATGGAGCAGGTTTAGTTGGGTTTCACTTCATTACACCCAACCTACATTTTTAGGTGTGCCACGCCACCAATCCGATTTAACCCAGTCGGTAGGGATTTTTATTCGCACCGATGCTGTTGCTTGCACAGAAGTTTACAACTAATCCGATTTAACCCAGTCGGTAGGGCAGTACTTCCGAGTAAAAAGTCGTGAAAACTAGTTTACAACTAATCCGATTTAACCCAGTCGGTAGGGATTTCTCAGCATATTGATTTAATACTTGTATTGTCGTTTACAACTAATCCGATTGAACCCAGTCGGTAGGGAGTTCGTCTGAGGGGCTTTACCCAGTAAGGGTTTCAGCCGCCAAATCGACGCATCTCCAATTATAGTAACATATCCTGTCCAAAATTTACAAAAACACATACCTCAAACTCTTTCCCTGTAAGGCATCGACGCATCTCAACGAAAGAATCAGGGTTTGGTGCGATTTGCCGAGATGCGTCGATTCGGGGCTAAAAATTGCCCTCAAACCTAGACAGCATAATCCTTTGAGAGGATGCAGTAAGAAGAAGGAGGAGGACTCCAAGGTTCCAAGGTATAGCGCTACGCGCTAGGCAACAGCTCATCTGGCAACAGGCAACAGTAAGTCATAACTGGGTGATAGGGTTTAGGAGTGTCCTAACCTAAACTTGTAGCGCTATAGTCCCCATGAAAATTTTTTCACTACCATGCATGAAAGTAGACTCTTCACTGCTCCCTGCTCCCTGCTCCCTACTCCCTGCATTCAAGTCAGAAGGCAAGGAAAAAAGAGAGTAAATGTGTAGGGGCGGGTTCGCCCGAAACGCAGGCTATTCAACGATAATTTAGCCAAACCCACCCCGGCTGATGATACACCTATTGTCCCACAGGGGCGGGTTTAGGTAATTGGCTTGTCGATACCGAAAGATGGTTGGTGAACCCGCCCCTACCGTATTTTTTTTTTCAAGAAACAAGGGAATGGGGAATGGGGTGTAGAGGCTCAGGGGGTGACAACAAGACTAAACCTGAGACAGGGTGTAGGGTGTGGGGTGTGGGGTGTAGAGAAAAATTACATTGGTTGGGATTGTCTCAATTGGTGAAACTTTGATTAGCGATCGCAATTCCCTATATATGCCTAAGATTTTTTGCTATTATAAAATAAATAATAGCAAAAAATAATAAAAACTGCAACCAACCAGCCCAAGATTTAACCTTTTGTAGGGGCGCACCGACGTGCGCCCTAGGATTTGCGACTAGTTTTTTTTCTTATTTTCGGCAATTTAACCAATAAAATAATTTTGAATTTTGAAGTAGTCGTCAGGCACTTATTACTTATTACTTATTACTTATTACTTCAAAACCTGAATCAATCAACTAGATGAGGCAAACCCTAACTAAACATTAGCCTGTTGTAACCTATAAAGAGACGAATACACACCCTCCTTTCTCAATAAACCTTCATGAGTACCTTGTTCTAAAATAACTCCGTTCTCCATCACCAAAATTAAATCCGCTTTCTTCAAAGGTGCAAAACGATGAGCAATGAAAAATACCGTGCGGTTTCTCGCCGCAACTTTGAGATTATTGATTACCTGTTGCTCAGTTTCAGAGTCTAAAGCATTGGTAGCTTCATCTAAGATTAAAATCGGCGCATGGGAAAGGAAAAGTCGCGCTAAAGCAATTCTCTGTCTTTGTCCTCCAGAAAGGGAAGTTCCCCTCTCCCCCACTGGGGTATCATAACCTTGGGGTAAATTACTGATAAAATTGTGCGCTGCTGCTAAGTTAGCAGCTTCGACAACTTGTTCAACTCCTACTTCTGTATTACCTAAAATGATATTCTCGTGTACAGAACCGTTAAAGAGAAAGTCTTCTTGCAATACAGTGGCAACTTGCTGCCGCAGAGAAGCTAAATCGGCACTTTTAACATCAAAACCATCAACGAGAATCTTTCCTGATTCGGGGTTATACAATCTCTGTAATAATTTAGTAACTGTACTTTTCCCGGAACCACTCCTGCCGACTAACCCCACAAACATGCCCGGTTCCACCTTAAAGGAAATCCCTTTTAAAATGGCCTCAGAGTGGGGTTGGTAGCGGAAAAAGACTTGCTCAAAACTGACTTCTCCCTTAAGGTCAGGTAAGATTAAACCTGAGCCTGGTTCAGCTTCCGGACTAACATTGAGAATATCACCAATACGGTCTACGGATAGTAAAACCTGCTGGAGATTTTGCCACAATTGCACTAAACGTAACAGGGGCCCGGTCATCCTGCCGGAGAGCATTTGAAAAGCTACCAGTTGACCCACAGTAAATTTATTATCAATCACTAGTCTGGCTCCAAACCAGAGAATCAGTAGGGAGGAAAAGTTAGTGAGAAAGTCACCAATGTTGCTACTAATATTAGAAGTGGTGGCCGAACGAAAATCAGTGCGGATATAACGGGCAAATAAACCTTCCCAACGCTGACGAGTAGTTCTTTCTGCTGCATGGGCCTTTACTGCTTGAATGCCGGTGATGGTTTCGACGAGAAAGGATTGACTATCGGCACTGCGATTGAAACTTTCATCTAACCAGTGGCGGAGAATGGGGGTAGAAATGATGGTGAGGATGGCAAACAGAGGTAAGACTGCTAAGGCAACAAGGGTTAAGGGAACACTGTAGAAAAACATCAAACCTAGGTACACCACAGCAAAGATACTATCGAGGACTACGGTTAAAGCCGTACCAGTGAGAAACTGGCGGATATTCTCCAACTCCTGTACCCTTGCCACCGTATCTCCTACCCGCCGGGACTCAAAATAAGCTAATGGTAAACGCAACAGGTGGCGAAAAACCTGAGCTGATAAACTTAAATCTAAACGTCTGGCTGTGTGGGTAAAAATAAACAGGCGCAAGATACCCAAAATAGCTTCAAAAATAGCCACAGTAAAAATCGCGATCGCCATTACATCCAAGGTGGCGATGCTTTCTTGCACCATTACTTTATCAATGACCACCTGGGTGAAGATGGGCGTAGCTAGTCCCAGTAGTTGCAGAATCAAAGAAGCAATTAGCACCTCATTGAGTAAGCCACGATAGCGCCACACTGCGGGTAAAAACCATTTGAGGTTAAATTTATCCTGCTTTTGAATTGGTTCTACTAGCCAAAGCTTACCGTTCCAGGCCGGTTCCACAAAAGAACGTGGTAAACTTTCACAAGTATTACCAGGATTGAGGGGATTGCCCACAATTAAGCGATCGCTTTTCATGCCATAAGCCACTACCCAACTTTCCCCTTGCCATTGGAGTAAAGCTGGGAAGGAGATTTGCCGCAATTCCGGGAAGGTGGTAACAATTTCCCGGAGTTGTAAGCCTAGTTTTTCCCCAGCAGCTATAACTTGTTTGGGACGTTGTCCCTTTAGTTGCCTTTGTACCCAAGCTAATTGAGTAGAATTTTGTAACAACGCCGCCACCATGGTTAAACAAGCAGCAGCGGTATTGAAGCTAGCAACGAAAGGATAACCAGAAACTGGCTGGGGTGTCTCAACTCTTCGGGGTTGATATTGAGAGGCTAAACTTGACCAAAACTGACTAATTTCCGGAGTGGAAACCTCTTGCCAATGCCTTGTTTCCCAGGAGAGAATTTCCACCTCCTTACTTTTCCCTCTACAAGTCCAAAGACCGGATAATGGCAATAAATCGCCACACCAATCCCCTGGACGTAAAATCTTTGACTTCCCCTCTTCCGGTAGCAAGCGCACTTCACCTTTGAGAATGATAAACTGCTGATCAGGAGGAGACTCAGTTGACCAAAATACCTCACCGATACGATAGGTTTGAGCCACTGCCAGAGAACGGAACTGTACTTGTTGCTGGGGGGTTAATAAACACAGAGGCATTGCCTCCCAAATTTGTTCGGCAGTACTCATTAATTCACTTGAACTTGAATTTGCATATTTTGAATCTGTTCACCTAGCCACTTTTCAAACAATTCTTCTCGTAGGATTTGCTGCACTTGCTGATCCTCTAAGGAAGTTTCCAGAAATTTACCCACCCGGAAGATACACCACTTTTCTTCTAGTGCCAAAGGTTTAAGGACAGTTCCTCGTGTCGCAGCGTCAACAAATGCCCTCAATTCTTCCGGCAGAGTTCCTTTACTCACAGGACCCATCATCCCACCGGCAACACTTTCCTCTGCTAAGGAGTATTCCTCGGCCAACTCCTCAAAACTGGCCTCTTCTTCAGTAAGTTGACTGTAGAGTTCTGCCGCCAATTCTGGTTGTTCTACAACGATGCGGGATAATACCACCCGGTCTAAAAATATTTTCCGCTCAATGAAATATTCAGATAACTTATCCCCTGTTACCACCTCCTTGAGCTTGTCCTGTTGAAAGCGGGCCGTAACCTGAGCATGAAAGGTAGTGAAATCTAAACCGTTACTATTGAGCCAATCTTGAAATTTTTCGGGGTCAGTGAGTTGATTGCCGAGGCGAAAATCAATTATGGACTGTTCAATCGTACCTGGTTCAATGGCGATATCTTCTCTGCGCTTAATTTCTCTTTCCGTAACGTACTGACGCAGAATATCACCGATAAAAGTATCTAGCCGTCCCGTAGCTCTGAGATACATTAAGCTCTGTTGGAGGGATAGAGGTTCCCCATCAACCGTTAGAAAAGATTTAGACTCCATAAACTAAAATGCTAAGAAGTGAACACACTTATCTAGAATAACGCTCTGATCCCCCCTAACCCCCCTTAATAAGGGGGGAACCGGATTTAAAGTCCCCCTTATTAAGACCAGATTCAAAGTCCCCCTTATTCCGAATTCAAAGTCCCCCTTAATAAGGGGGATTTAGGGGGATCCAAACTGATAGCTAAACCATCAAATATCCTGTTCGCTCAATTCGCGAGTCATGTGGTCAAAAGGCTGATCAATAAAGGAAGTATTCTCCACACCAGCTTCCGCGACCATCTTTTTCACCATATCCTTCATAATCTGGATACCAATAACTGTGGGAGCAATTGGTACTCCTAAGGAGTTGTAGGTTTCCCGCAAACCTTGCAAAACCCGCTCATCTAGTACATTTGTATTGCCTGCAACTAAAGCATAGCTAGCATAGCGCAGGTAATAGTCCATATCCCGCAGACAAGCTGCATAGCGACGAGTTGTGTAAGCATAACCACCGGGACGCAATAGTTCCGGTACTTCCTCAAACAACTGTAACCCAGCCTGCTTGACAATTGATGCAGCATTAGCATTGATGGTAGTCGCTGCTACAACCCTTGCGGTGCCAGTGTCAAAGTAGGACTTGAGTGAGTCCATAGCATTGCGGTCTAGATAACGACCTGTACCGTCATAATTCTTAATCAGGTTTGTGATTACATCCCGCATTCAATTTTTCTCCCAACAATAAATCTGCATATCTTGTATTTATTAATCATCACATAGGCTTGGTACACCTAAGTAGATCGGCATTATAAGGTCGTCATTTGTCATTGGTCATTGGTCATTTGTAAGGGTTTGAGCCGTATTTACGTTTTGTAACATAGTTGGTTGATTTCCACGTACCTACTTATGTATTAATTACCTAGTGCAGCTAGTTTGCATCTTTTATCCGTAAAGGTTGAACAATTAGGTGTGTTTTGTATCTTAAGATACAAAACATCCGACCCTCTATCCCTAGGATGAATCAGGCGTAAGGTAACAGGGAACATCTGTATTAACGAACCGATGCGGATACTTGCCCAAATTGGCAACTTCTAAGAAACACAGGTTGAAACTCTTACCCAGCAAGGACTGGAGGTTTTCAAGCGCAATGTAGTTTCACCCCATTCGGTGCTATTAGCTCACGCCTAGGTCATCAGCAACAGCTGATAGCTTTTTTGTGTACAATCCTCAACTTGACAAAAGGAGTAATCTATGCCTGAAACCCCACAAGAAGTCTTGAAGATGATTCAAGACCAAGACATTAAGATTATTGACCTCAAGTTCATCGACATGCCAGGAATTTGGCAGCACTGCTCCTTCTATCGTGATCTCATTGATGAAGATGCTTTTACTGACGGTGTTGCTTTCGATGGCTCAAGTATTCGGGGTTGGAAAGCAATTAACGAATCTGACATGTCGATGGTACCTGATCCCACAACTGCTTGGATCGATCCCTTCATGCAAGAACCAACCCTGAGCATGATCTGTAGCATCAAGGAGCCACGCACCGGTGAATGGTACAGCCGTGACCCCCGTAGCATTGCTCAGAAAGCACTTGATTTACTGAGTGCTTCAGGAATTGGGGATATGGCCTTCTTTGGTCCAGAAGCGGAGTTCTTCGTCTTTGAAGATGTCCGCTTTGATCAAACTGAAAACAAAGGTTTCTACTACGTAGACAGTATTGAGGGTCGCTGGAATTCAGGTAAGGAAGAAGCTGGGGGTAACTTGGGGTATAAACCCAACTACAAGGAAGGTTACTTCCCCGTACCTCCAACGGATACGTTGCAAGACATACGTACCGAAATGCTGTTAACGATGGCTGCGTGTAACGTACCCATTGAAAAACACCACCACGAAGTAGCAACCGGTGGACAGAATGAGTTGGGAATTCGCTTTGCTCCCATCATTCAAGCTGCTGACTATCTGATGACTTACAAGTACGTCATCAAAAACGTTGCCAAAAAGTATGGTAAAAGCGCCACCTTCATGCCCAAGCCACTATTTAACGATAATGGTTCCGGGATGCATACCCACCAGTCTATCTGGAAAGATGGGAATCCCCTATTCTGGGGTGATGGCTACGCCAATCTGAGTAAAATGGCGCTTAACTACATTGGTGGTTTGCTCAAACATGCTCCAGCACTGTTAGCCTTCACTAACCCCAGTGTCAACTCCTACAAGCGCTTAGTACCTGGTTTTGAGGCTCCAGTGAACCTGGCTTATTCCCAGGGTAACCGTTCTGCTTCCATCCGGATACCCCTCTCTGGTCCAAACCCCAAAGCTAAGCGGTTAGAGTTCCGTTGTCCCGATGCTACTTGTAACCCTTATCTAGCATTTGCAGCTATGCTTTGTGCTGGGATTGATGGTATTAAGAACGAGATTGATCCTGGTGCATCCCTTGATGTAGATATCTATGACCTCAGTCCAGAGGAATTGAGTCAAATTCCTTCAACTCCCGGTTCTCTGGATGCGGCTCTGGAAAGTTTACAAAATGATCATGCCTTCTTAACTGATCCAGGGGTTTTCACTACAGACTTCGTTGAAAACTGGATTGAGTACAAACTCGACAAAGAGGTCAATCCCATGCGGTTAAGACCTCATCCTTATGAGTTTTCTCTCTACTATGATGTCTAGAGCGTCGGTCAAGTAGAAAACTAGAAACCGGGTTTCTTGTGACGCTATCAACGAGAGATCAAAGCTCTGACAAGAGAAACCCGGTTTCTTGACCGGCTCTCTAGTTAGGAGTGTGGGAGGGGTGGGAAGAAATAGTTAGGGATTACCAAGTAGTATTGGACTTTAGCAAATATTTTTTCCTGTTCCTTACTCCCAATTCCCAATTCCCAATTCCCAATTCCCAATTCCCTATTTTTGTTTTAAGACTACTAAGGTAATATCATCGAATACCTTCTGAGTTCCAATAAATTCTCGAACATCTTTAATAACCTCCTTTCTAATTTCTTCAGCCGACTGATGTCGATACTCCACTATCACGTTGCATAACTTTTCTAATCCATAGGGAATTTGATTGATATTGGTAGCTTCGGTGATGCCATCTGTATATAGTACTACGACATCTTCAGGATCGAGGTGGATCTGTTGTTGGTCAATAAACTCCCTAATTTCTTCATCCAAGCCTATAGGGAATCCTAAATCAATAGTATCGATAATCTCAACTTCACCATTAACTCGCACCACAATCAATTCTTCATGTTGTCCACTCAGGGTCATCACCCCATCGTGATAGTCTACAATTGATAAGGTCATACTTTTATCACAATTCATGCGCTGTAAATTGTCATATAGAGTTTGATTGACTAGATCTAAAAAGTTAATTGGGTTGGTTTCATCTACTTTTTGCAGAGTCCTGACTACGGTTTGAGCCATGAGCATTAATACACCACTTTCCAGCCCATGACCAGTGACATCACCAATACTAATTTTCAGTCGCTCTCCTTGTTTAAGCACATCATAATAGTCCCCTCCCACTTCATCAGCAGGCTCCATAGAGCCAGCGATATCTAAACTAGAGATTTCTTCTAGTTCTGCGGCTTTTGGGAGGACCATGTTCTGAATTTTTTTTGCTATATCTAGTTCGGAGCTTAAACGGATATTTTCAGCTTTTAGTTTATCGTTTAAGATAGTAATTTCTTGATTCGCTAACTCTAGTTCAGCCGTGCGTTCTTCAACTTTATGCTCTAGGGTTTGATAGAGCTCGGCATTTTCTAGAGAGGTGTTGGCTAAAACAGTGGCCAATTGTGAAAATTCATCATTAGTTGCTAAGCTAATATCGGCAATGGCTTTTCCGCGTTCGGCGTTCTTGATTGCAGAACTGAGTTTCCGCAGGGGATAAACGATGCGATCGCGGAAGAAGGCAATAATATCGTAGAGTAAGAAAACAACAAATATTAGGACTAAAACAACTAGAATCGCTGGAGTTAAGAGGGGATATAATGCCTCTTCTATCGGTTGTTCGACAATGGCCAACCAAGGGACAACATTGAGGGGTTGACCTGAGGCAAAAACCCATTGTTGTTCTAGTCCTTGATATAAATTTAATTCTAGATCAGCAATCCTTTCAGGAGTGCGACCTAATAAGTCATTTAAGGTGAGGTTTTGATTGACTAAGTAACTGCGGTTACGATGGCTAATTAGATAACCTTCGCGATCTACAATGTAAGCGTATCCTGATTTACCAACCTTAATATCTAATGTCGTCTTCCATAGTTCAGTGAGCTCGACTCGCACCACTAACATACTTGTTTGAATACCTAGTTGATCGAATAACGGTGTCACTAGATCAATCGTTGAGATCTCCTCTTCATAAGAAATTTTACTTAGAGATATTTCTCCAAAATACAACTCTTTTTTTAGTAATTCTGGATATTCATATTTGGTCATATTTGGTCGGCCAAAAGCATGATATTGATGGTTGATATTTCCCTGTTTATCCATAATTAAAATATCAACAATAGAAGGATTCAGGGAAACTATTTGCAAAAGAGAATATTGCAAGTCATCGGTGGCTTGTAGTAAGTTAGATGCAGCAATCACACTGGCTTTGAGTTGAATAAAATACTTGTCAAATTCTCGAACAGCTTCTACATTAGATTCAAGAATTTGCTTTTGTACTAAGTCAAGACGATTAATTAATAATAAAAAAATTGTGCAGACAAGACCAAAAATACTAACACTTGTCATTAGTAATACTTTTTGAGTCAGTCGTTTAATTAATGAGTTATCTTTGTGAATAGCCATAAGTTTTTACGTCGTAAAGACGCTAGATCTGATTACTGAAGAGGTCGTTGAACATTCTCTTCTGAAACCAGTTTTATTTCAGGCATAAATATGATAGGAGGAAGTGATTCCCCGGTTTCTAGATGACGTACCATCATTTGTACGGCAATGCGGGCTTGAAGATCTGGAGATTGATCGATTGTGGCGGCAATATCTCCTTTAGCAATTGCCTGAACTACTTGATTAATGGCATCATAACCTGTAATTATAATATCATTACGTTTAGCTTTTTTAATCGCACGTAGGGCACCCAAAGCCATTAAATCGTTGGCACAGATGATCGCATCAATATCGGAGAATTCTTCTAGCCATTGAGTGGTTATTTTTTCTGCCATATCCGTATTCCAAAGTGCAGATTGAGTATCGATAACATTGATATTACCTTGCTGTAGTCCAGCTAAGAACCCATTGCGGCGAGAAATCGAACTACTTTGATTGGTCACTCCTTCTAAAATAAAAACATTACTATTGTTATCTAGTTTTTCCACTAGCCACTCCCCCATCAATTTTCCAGCTTGGAAGTTATGAAAAGTGACTAGAGATAAGATTTTATTGGTATTAATAGCAGCATCGAAAGCAATAATTGGAATACCTTGGTCAATAATTTTTTCAGTCACTGTAACCAGACGATTGGCATCTATGGGGGCAATAATCATTGCGTCGGTAGTTTTGCTATTTAAATACTCAGAAATTAGTTTAATTTGTGCTTCAATACATTGAAATTCGTAATCACAAGGTTCGGGAATATAAGCCAACTCTACATTCACACCAAAATCCTTTCCTGCCTTTTCAATACCCTGCCATGCAACCGGCCAATAATCATGCTCAGATAATTTTTCGTAATGAGGAGCTTTAGTAACAAAAGTAATTTTCCAGGGTTTGGTGGCAACTATTTCGGTCTCTAGGTCGATATTAGATTGCTCCACAATAGAATAATCTTTGGCTTTGTTAGGATCAATATCGCTAGAACTAGGAGTTTTGTTGTCTACAACTGATGATTTATTGGTAACGGATTTACAACTCACCAAACAAATACTAATATAGAAGGGAGCTATTAATGTAATTAATAAATTATTTTTCATCAAATTGTTTTAAATATTTATCTAATTCAGGTTCCCCAGAATTAAAAGTATCTCTCCTGAGGCTACTAGGAGAGCGGCTCCCATTATTCAATAATAACCAAAAATCAGGAAAATTACCACCAACCTAAATTGGTCACTGTAGTGTCGGGCGCACGTCGGTGCGCCCCTACATTGTGTCACTGGGTTTTAAGATATATAAATAGTACTTTTCGTCGTGAATAAAGCTATTGGTAAATTGGGCTAAAGGAGATATGCTCAGATCAACTCTAGAACTATCTAGCTCATAGTTGAGGATTAATAGTGTCTCTGTCTGCTGTTGTTGGAGAAGTTGGCTAACTTGCTCTAAAACCATTGCTGAATTGACTTCGGTTCTTTGGTTATTGAAGAGGACAAAACTACCCAAAGCCTGACTCTCGGGATAGTAAATCTGACGCTGGAGATAACCGGCGATGGGGGAGACCCTAGCATCTTGGCTACCGACAATGAACATTTTGTCTAACTGTTCAAGTTGAATAAATTGAGCAGTTTCCCGACTAGCAGAGTAAGGTACAAACAAGTCGCGACTGAAGGCAACCATACCCGTAGCTACTTGAGAAGCTAAAATGAGCATGATTAAAGTATTTTTGTACTTGGCAACGAAGGAAAACCACCTGGTAATGCCTTGCTGTACTGAGTTGGGTAAATGCCTGAGAGGTTGGATCAAGAAGTCGGATTGAGGATAGTAACTCGCAAGCCACAGAGCAACAATCAGTATGATATATAAATGTCCATAATGTCTAGCTGAACCCAGGAACTTGGCGTAGGTGAAGAAGAGCATTTCCAAGGTTCCCAAACTGTAAAATAACCAAGCAACCGGTTTTTGCCGCAACATTGTGGAAACCCACAATAATAAGATTAAAGAAATGAGGGCAAAAACTACGACATCTAGATACTTGGAATCAGCAGGCGTGATGATTGGTAAGTAACTACTCCAGATTCTAGTTAGCGCCATGGCGAGATGCCTAGGGTCAAATTGCAGACGCCACAAATTCAGTCCACCTTGCAAGGTACTATCGTTAGGAGGAATCATTTGTGCAATTGAGCTAACTATGCCGAGGCAAAAGATCATGATACTGCCTAGGAGATTAAGTTTATACCAAATCCGGTTTGACCACCCCCGTTTTGAGCCAACCGCGAAACCCTGTAGAGACGTTGCATGCAACGTCTCTACAGGGTGGGACATAACAGGATTATCCATGTCGGATTTGGTATTACTAGCAGTGGAAGTATAACCAATCCTTCGACCTAGCAAATATTCCAAGATTAAAGTTATCCCTAAAGCCGTAGCAATAAATAGGCAGTAGGCATTAGTATTGGCCATCAGGAACAGGATGATGGCTAACAGGAGATAACCCTTGTGTCTTTGCTCAAACAATGCACAGAAGGCAAAAACTAGCAAGATACCGATAGCGTAGTTGCGACTGATCAGTAAATACTCATAAATTGGTAAATAACCAAAAGTAAATAAGATTTTCTGTAATTTAGTAAAAGGGGAGTAGATAACGAAGAGAGCAACAGAGCCAGTAGCCAGCAAAAGATGAAACATTTGCATAATCACCGGGTTGTCAGTAAATTGATTCAACCAGGCTAGGCAAATGTACCACAATCCCGGATGTCCTTCATATTTAAGATTATGAAATAACTCCCAGAGTGAGTTACTGTCCCTCACCAGCAACCAAACATTTAGTTCATCTCGCCACATGGCATGGTTAAGAAGACCAAATAAGCCCAGACAGAAGTAAATTAAAATCAGTATTATAGTATTTCTCATTATTGATGTAGGTTGGGTGGAGCGTTTTAATAATTGAACCGATAATCTTCGGGAGAAACCAAAAGCGAAACCCAACACCGAGTTTACCCCATTGAGTTGGTGTTTGTTGTCGCGATCGCTAATCTTAAGGTGTTGGTTTTAATATGAACCACTTTCGACACAAAGTGCACAAAGAGAATCAGCCTAACATATCAAAATCCCGCGAGGTTATATCATTAAAAATTCTTCCCCTCAATCACCGCTTCTGCTTGCAAAACGATCGCTCTCAACTCTTCCAATGTATCCTGTTCAACAGACTGCCACAAAGACCGCTGATGAGCTTCTAGTAACCTTTCTGCCATATCTCGCAATGCCCAAGGATTCTTCTGCTGGATAAATTCCTGTACCTTGGGATTCAAAACATAGGCTTGGGCTACCCCTTGATACATATGGTCTGCTACACAATTAGTTGTAGCATCGTAGGCAAATAAATAGTCCACCGTTGCTGCCATTTCAAAAGCGCCTTTGTAGCCGTGACGCATTACCCCTTCAATCCATTTAGGATTAACTACACGGGAACGGTACACCCTGGCAATTTCCTCCTGCAACTGTCGTACTCGAGGATTTTGGGGAATCGAGTTATCACCAAAGTAGGTTTGAGGATTTTTACCAGTTAAGGCTCTAACTGCAACCGTTAGACCCCCCTGGAATTGGTAGTAATCGTCAGAATCGAGTAGATCATGTTCCCGATTATCCTGATTGTGCAGCACAATTTGCATTTGTTGTAGCCGTTGTTCAAAGGCTTCTGCTGCGGGAACTCCGTTTAATCCACCTTTGGTTGGTGCAGATCCCCCTAAATCCCCCTTAATAAGGGGGACTTTGACTGAATCCATAATAAGGGGGACTTTGACTGAATTCTCCCCCCTGCCGAAGACAACATCTGTATATGCGTAACTACTCCAATTAATATAAGCACGAGCCAAATCTTGCTCATCCTTCCAGTTTTGTGCTTCAATTAAACCTTGTAACCCTGCACCGTAAGCACCAGGTTTAGAGCCAAAAACACGATAAAGTGATCGCATTTCTGCTTCTTCTTTACTCAAACCCGCTGCTTCCCACTCTACTTGTTCTTGTTGCACTTGGGATGCTATGGGATTTTCTTCTTTAGGTTCATCCAAAGCCGCAACCGCCCTTACTGCTTGATCAAATAAACTAATTAAGTTAGGAAAGGCATCCCGGAAAAAGCCAGAAATCCTCAAGGTGACATCCACACGAGGACGTCCCAACACTGACACTGGTAGAATTTCAAAATCCACTACCCGACGCGATGGCCCATCCCACACTGGCTGTACTCCCAACAAAGCTAAGGCTTCAGCTAAGTCATCACCGCCAGTACGCATGGTGGAAGTGCCCCAAACCGACAATCCTAAAGTCTGAGGATATTCACCATTTTCCTGAGTATAGCGTTCAATAAGCACTTCTGCTGCCTTACGACCGACATCCCAAGCCGTTTCTGTAGGAATAGCACGAATATCCACCGAGTAGAAATTGCGTCCCGTAGGCAACACTTCCGGACGACCTCTAGTTGGCGCACCCGCAGGACCACTAGCAATATAACGTCCATCCAATCCTCGTAACAGCTGGGTAATTTCCTGATTCGTTTGTTGCAAAGCTGGTAAGAGGCGATCGCTTATCCATTGTAATTCGTTGTTGGTTGTTTGTTGTTGGTTGTTGGTTGTTGGTTGTTGGTTGTTGGTTGTTTGTTGTTGGTTTTTGGTTGTTGGTTGTTTGTTGTTGGTTGTTTGTTGTTGGTTGTTTGGGAATTTTGAATTTAAGATAAGTTGTTCTACTAGGGTAGCTGCTTGTTGTTCTAGTATTTCAATTAGATCACCTGTGGTGCGACAAGCAACGAGTACATCCCATTTTTGTAAATCTGCTGCTGTTGCTGTAGTGGGAGCATCTTGCTCCCTGGAAATACGGAAAGGGAGCAAGATGCTCCCACTACTATTATTCGTGAAATTTTGGGATACTCCCCCAGCAACTTCATTTATCTCCTGTTCCCCATTCCCCATTCCCCATTCTCCATTCTCCATTCCCCATTCCCCATTCTCCATTCTCCATTCTCCATTCCCTATTCCCCATTCCCCATTCCCTATCAAAGGATCGAAATCTAATCCCCAATCCTTAGCTAGAGCACGAGTTAAACCGATACGGCCATTACCGGGATGACGAGCGATCGCGACGATTAAATCCCGTAATTGACGCCCTTGGGGACATTGTCCTAAAATGTGTAGTCCATCTCGAATTTGGGCTTCTTTTAATTCACACAAGTAGCCATCGATCGAATTCAATATCAAAGATTCAAACTTCACCAGGTTTTCGCCTTTGAAGGCAGTCCCCATCAAATTTACTTTCTCCGCGTCCCCGCGTCCCCGCGTCCCCGCGTCTCCACCTCCCCGCGTCCCCGCGTCTCCAACTCCCCGTGTCCCCGCGTCCACTTCCTGATTAATACCCAAATCCTGATGCAAATGTTCCTCAAGGATAAGTTGAACAATGCGATCGCGAATTATTGGTAACCTAGAAGGATCTAAACTCTGAGCTTCGTAATACTCATCGATCAAACCTTCGAGTTTTTGCAAGGGACCATAGAGTTCAGCACGAGTCATCGGCGGGGTAAGATGATCAATGATTACCCCTTGGGCACGACGCTTGGCTTGGGAACCTTCACCAGGATCATTAACAATAAAAGGATACAAATGAGGCATTGCTCCCAGAGCCACTTCTGGATAACAGTTACCAGACAAGGCTACACTCTTACCCGGTAACCATTCCAAATTGCCATGCTTACCCACATGCACCACCGCTTGCGCCCCAAATTTGACCCGCAACCAATGGTAAAAGGCTAAATAAGCAGGAGTTGGCTCTAAATCTGGAGCATGATAATTCAAGCTGGGATCAAGATCATAACCCCGTGATGGTTGGATACCGATGAAGATATTGCCTAGTTGGATGCCGGGAATTGGGAATTGGGAATTGGGAATTGGGAATTGGGAATTGGGAATTGGGAATTGGGAATTGGGAATTGGGAATTGGGAATTGGGAATTCTTCTCTTGTCTTCCTTGTCTCCCTTGTCTTCCCACACTCCCCCATCTCCCCATCCCCCCATCTCCCCATCTCCCCATCTCCCCTGCCAGCGATCGCAAATTCCCTGTTGCACTTCCGGAGGTAAAGTGGCAAAATACTGTTGATACTCTGCTACAGATAGCTGCTGATTTACTTGACGTAATTCTCGTCCTTCGGGATCATTGGTTACTCCAGCGGTGAGACGAGCGATTAATTCATCGCCATTTGCTGGAATGTCATCAACTTGATAGCCAGCTTCTTGCAGTGCTTTGAGAATTTCTATACAACTGGCAGGGGTATCTAAGCCTACTCCATTAGCAAGTCGTCCATCTCGATTAGGATAGTTAGCTAAAATGAGGGCAACTCGTCGCTGGGCTGGGGGTGTTTGTTGTAAACTGAGCCAATTAGCAGCTAAATCTGCGACAAATTCGATGCGATCGCGTACTGGTTCATATGCTACTACATCTGTCTCTAGTACAGAATTCCAAGTTTGCACTGACTTAAAAGAAACTGCACGACTGATGATGCGTCCATCTACTTCTGGCAAAGCCACGTTCATTGCCGTATCCCTGGGTGTTAAACCCTGAAACTGCTCACTCCATTGTTCTACTGTACCGCCACTGAAGATTACCTGTAATACTGGCACATCTAGACCCTGCCAAAAATCTAGTTGGGGTGTCTCGGTTTCTAACCTCGCGAGGGAGAAACTAGTGGTATTGAGCAACAGTCGAATTCCTGCACCATCTTGCGGCTGGAAATAGGTAAGCAATTCTGCTTGTACATCCGCCTCTCGTACAGAAGAGACAAAAACTGGTACTGGTACTAACTGCCGTTGTACCAAAGCTTGGCACAATGCATCAATCGGTGCCGTATTTCCCGCCAGATAATGAGCGCGGTAGAAGAGAATGGCGATTTTGTTGTTGGTTGTTGGTTGTTGGTTGTTTGTTGTTGGTTGTTGGTTGTTGGTTGTTTGGGAATTGGGAATTGGGAATTGGGAATTGGGAATCGGGAATTGGGAATTGGGAATTGGTGAGTGAAAATGTCCCTTTATCTCCCCATTTCCCTTGTCTCCCTTGTCCCCGCGTCCCCGCGTCCCTGCGTCCCCGCGTTCCCTTGTCCCCGCGTCCCCGCGTCCCCGCGTCACCGCGTCTCCCCACAAATAAAACCCAACCCGGGGAACTGGTTGTGGCGATCGAGGGTTATAATTTTGTCCTAGGCAGACATCGGCAATGAATTTGAGGGCGTTAACGTAATTCTCAACACCGCCTTCGGTGAGATAGCGCCATAATTGATTAACTACCCCAAGTTTTACTGTAGAATGACTGATTAAATCTGGATCAGGGTGGTCGTCTCCTGGTAAAACTACTAAAGCTGCACCAGTTTCGGCTACTGTTTCCTGTAATACTTCTAAGCCGTAAGACCAATAGGAACGTCCTCCTAATAACCGAAGAATAATAACTTTGCTATAAGATAAGATATCCTCTGCATAAGTATCGATCGTCAGTTGCTGCTGCAATTGGAGGAGATTGGCTACCCGGATGGCTGGAAATTCCGAGGGTAATCGAGCAGTTGCTGCTGCTAGAGTCTGAATATCGGTGTCAGCTGCTGTGAGAAAAATAATCGGTGCAGGAGTCTGTTCGATAAAAATGACTCCTTCTGCTTGAGGGTTCCAGCCTCCTGGCATAGCAGCAATACGATGCATATTTTAGTCCTCGAAAACCAACGGAAGTTCCCATCTTAACGGACTAGTGGCGTTGCACGACTAAAATAGTAGAGTAGGTAGGTTGGGTCTCGCTCTCGCTCTACCCAACACAGCTCCCTCCCGTGTTGGGTCTCGTTGCCTCGACCCAACCTACATTTTTAGGTATGTCACGCCAGTAGTGCGAGCATCTTGCTCGCGTTTGACCTCCAGCGAATTAATATCAAGCCAATCTACTATTCAGCTTCAATCCCACCAGTAGGAAATCACAACGGCATCACGATCTTGTTCGACATCTTCCCCCCATAGTCCTCCTTCTAATCGCGATCTCAATCGGCGCTGAAGTCGCGCACTGTACTCCTCATTTAAACCATCACACACATCTACCACATCTGCTCGCCACTTTTTACCGAAGTCCAAAAGCTGAGAAACTATTATATCCCGATTCTCCGTAAGAATATATAGCGTATCCGCAGGATAAGCAACAAAATGAATAATACTACTTTCAGGCATAGGACGATAATTGGCCATCGCCATCAGCGTATCAACTATACCACCAAAGCTAAGACCCTTTTCATCAGGTGCAAAGACGGGTTTTGTAAACAGAAAGCTTGCCCATAAAGAAGGATGCCCAGAAAGATCACTTATTACTTCCTCGCCATCAAACTCATTGAACCGGCGCTGCCACACCAGTGCTGCAAAGAGTTCTTGAGGAGAATAAGATTGGGCAATTAATTGAATTTTGGCTAAATCAAGCATTTTTGTCCAAAGTCCAAGTGTCATTGGTCATTAGTACAAAGGACACTTGACCAATGACTAATAACGCGAAATCTTTCGTAGTTTATTTGTAGGATGAGCTTAGACAATTTCCCTGGTTTTACCAACCGAAGCTCTAGAGCGTAGGTCAAGTATAAGCTAGAAACCAGGTTTGGAGGTGACGCTATCAACGAGAGATCAAGGATCTGACAAGAGAAACCTGTTTCTTGACCGGCACTTTAGCTTTATGCCGCATATCGGATAATTTCAACTTCCACTCCGTTACTTACAGCCATCTCAGCTTTTTCGAGAACTTGCTCTGTAATAGTATCACTCAAATAATACTCCCCGCAATTCTCACAAACTTCGGCGGGAACCCGCTTAATAATCACAATGCTCTCGTCTCGTTCTAGAGTTACAGTAACTAAACCAGGTTGCGTTTCTCCATGCTGACATATTACACATCTCATTGTTCTATCTCCGATTTCTAAAATTATGAGTCCAAAGCTTGGGAGTAGGGATATAAGCCGTTACCACATATCCAGTATATGTAGATTCATCATAAGAAAATACGACTGTGGTGTTAGGGGATATTGTGAGGTTAGGTTCATTGTGAGGGTCAGATCCTGGATCAATTATGTAACATAAGTAAAATTGAGCTAAGATACATGTAAAAAATGCAAGATAGACCCCAAGGCTTTACAGCGGTAACCGCTGCAATGAGGCACACCTGAATCAGTTGTCAAGATTGGATAGATTTCTTCCTAGTCGCTTTTACTGTACCTCGTAACAGCGGTAAGTGCTGTATAGTCCAAGGCTGTCGCTATTTTTGTTGAAAATTTCATGAAAA
>JAAHGR010000739.1 GCA_010672425.1 Symploca sp. SIO2E6 | reverse complement strand
GGAGAAGGTTTCGTTGGGTTTCACTTCGTTACACCCAACCTACATTTTTAGGTGTGTCGCGCCACCACCACCTAACACCTAACACTGCTTCCTCATCCAAACAGCAAGAACCCCCATAAAGAACAAACCCATTCCTCCAGCTACAGGATTACCATCAACACCAGTAATCCAGGGAGAAACTTGACCAGAATATTGCACCAGTTGCCCTACATTAATGATGTAGTAACCCCAAACTAGTCCAGCGTGCAGACCAATGGCTAAACCGAGACGTCCTCTAGTTGACCACTTTGCCCAAACCAAAGTCAACCCCAAGAGCAACAGACCGGGAAATGCTGGTAACATACGTATCATCTCTGGGAGGGGCTTGGTAAAATGTAGTAGGGCAAAGATCATGGCACTAGTCCACAGTGATACTCTTGGAGTATAGTCCCGCTGCAACTCCTCCAATAGCCAACCCCGGAATACCAACTCTTCAGCGAAGCCAATCCCTAAGGCACTCAGTAACCCTTCTCCAATCACCCGCAGTACTTTTAAGGAAGGTGTCTGGAATTCCAGCCAACCTAGTAATCCCTGCAAAGCAAACAAACCAAGGGTCATCAACAAACCAATAGTCAGTCCCTTACCTAGGTCTATAAGATTTTTTCGGGTTCCGACCAAACCATAACTTTGCAGTAATCGGGGTTGGTGATAAACTCGTTTACCCCACCAAGGAGTTAACAGCAAAAATTCCCCAAATAATAGTCCCATTGTCAGGATCGTCACCAAGTTGGGGTTGCTTCCTAACCAGTAAATCGGTATTGCTACTGGTAACCACAGCAGTGCTAAGGTTAGGAGAAAGGCTCCCAGACGCACTGCTGCTGGGTATTTGTCTAATTTAGTGAGGTTTGACTTGAACAATATCTTAGAAGTGAGAGGGAAGGCTCTAAATCTCTAAGGCTATAATAATCATAGCATCTACTCAAATGTGCCTTAGACAAGCTAGTGCGTCAGTCCAGAAACCGGGTTTCTTGCTGTGAATAACGACTCTCATATCAGTATTTTTCCAAAGAAACCCGGTATAGGAATACTGTACCGGCTCTCTAGTAGCCGATTATCAAATAACAGAGTACACTGAGAAGACTCAGTTGTGGGAATTTCTATTAGTGGTATTTTCTTACTTGTCACTCGTTTAATTCCTGTCTTAAAATTTTATGAATCTCATTTCGGCTAACCTGAAGGCTATTTACTCTCAATAAAGACAAAATATTGCTCAATAAACGGTAAACTAGCTATGACCAAATATCTGCCAACAAGCAAGCATTCATCTACTAGTTGTTCAAAGCCCCAGTCTGAATTGGTAATGAATTAGTAAGTAAGGTATGCTTCTACCCTGATTTATTATACTAAAAATGTTATATGAGACTCTCCAAAACTCCAATTCTAACCCCTGAAAGTCAGGCAATTTTACAAGCATCTCCTCAAAAGGTTGAACTAGTTGAGCAGCTGTTGGCAATTGGCACAGCATTGTCGGGCAGTAAAGATTTAGGTGAGTTACTACATCTGATTTTATCTAAGAGCCGGGAGATTACCTATAGTGATGCCGGTAGCGTCTATCTGATAGATCGCAATGGAGAAACTCCTCAATTACTTTTCAAGGTTGCGCAAAACGATTCTATTCAGGGAGATACCTTTCAAGAATTTTCTATGCCTTTAACTCGCCAAAGTCTGGCGGGTTATGTCGCACTGACTGGTGAATGTCTGAATTTGCCAGATGCTTATAATTTACCACCAGAAGTTCCTTTTGCCTTAGACCGCAGTTTTGATACTAGTATGCCCTATCGCACTAGCTCGGTGTTGGTGTTGCCGATGCAAGATCAAGGAGGGGAAATTATAGGTGTGTTGCAGTTAATTAATCGCAAGGTAGCACATGATATTATTCTTTGTCCAGAAAACACCATGGAGTTGACCCAGCCTTATTCAGAATGGGAAGAAAGAATAGTGCGATCGCTTGCTTCTCAGGCAGCAATTTCCATTGAACGCAATCAGCTGCAAGAGAGTATTGAAAATCTTTTTGAAGGTTTTGTCAGAGCCTCTGTCCAAATTATTGAAACGCGAGATTCCACAACCTCTGGTCACTCAGAAAGAGTGGCTGAGTTGACTGTGCAGCTGGCACAGAAGGCTTCTGATATTACCACCGGTCCCCTAAGAACAATTTATTTTACTGAGCGCCAAATCCGAGAAATTCGCTATGCTGCCTTATTGCACGACTTTGGTAAAGTGGGTGTTCCAGAAGCGATTTTAAACAAACAGAAAAAACTCTACCCCATTCAACTAGAGGCAATTCGTTATCGCTTTACCTTGGCACAGCGTACTCTGGAAATCGAATGTGCCGAAAAGAAGTTTCACTATCTCTTGGCCAATCCCTCTCACCAACCTTTGGATCATGCTCAACATGCTAGCTGTCCTCATTGCCAACAACTCGAGCAATTCGATATCCAACTAGCTCAAGCTATTGATACCCTCAATCGCTACTGGCAATTAGTCAAAAAACTCAATGAACCTCATATCATAAACAAGAAAGAGTTGCGAGCCTCTGCTGAAGAAGCTTTAGTTCAACTGACAACTCTATCTCAATATAGATATCAAGATTTTGATGGTTCAAGCAAGCCTCTGATTACAGAAGAAGAGGTAGCTCAGTTGATGATTGCCAGAGGCAACCTAACATCCCAAGAACGCTTAGGCATTGAAGCTCACGTTACTCATACCTACCACTTCCTGAAGCGAATTCCGTGGACTAAGCATCTCCAAGATGTTCCCAAAATTGCCTATGGACATCACGAAAAGCTAGATGGCACTGGCTACCCTCGAGGGTTGAACCGAGAAGAAATTACCAGTCAAACCCAGATGCTCACTGTTTCAGATATTTACGATGCTCTGACGGCTAGCGATCGCCCTTATAAGCGTCGTTTACCAACAAATGTCGCCCTCTACATTCTACGAGAAGAAGCTGCCAACAATAAAATCAATAGCGACTTGGTGCAGTTATTTGAGCAAAGCCAAATTTTTACTGTTTTGGGGCACAGCCTGGATGATGAAGAGTAGATGGGGGATGGGGAGGATAAGGGAGACAAGGGAGATGCTGAACAGCTTGTTCCGCAGCCGTTTCCCATTCTCAATTCTCAATTCTCAATGCTCAATTCTCAATTCTGTAAGAATTCTTATCTTTTGTCTTAGTTTTCCCCTAAAGATTCCCCAGAGTTTCCACATTGCTGTTCAACTTTTTCCACAGGTTACTACTAGTTTTCCACAAATTATTGCTAGTTTTCCACAAGCCTGAACGGTACTATCAGGTCTTCCCGTCTCCATCAAGATTTGATGAGCAAAGTATTTTAGGTACGGAGAGGGTTCAGTTTTTGTAAAGTTATGTAACGGTGATCGGTCTCTAATGCCTATTGTTTCGTAGATATTGTTTTCCTGGTAGAGGGTTTGTAATATTTCGCAGCATTGACAACCCCACCCCACTTTAGATGAGAATAGTGCGACCAACCAATTAAAAGATTGGCTTGAAACTAGACTGACAGCAGTAGAAGTGGGAGCTTTATTCCCGTTTATTTGTCCGGCATTCAGTGGCACAAGCCAGTTTCAAGAGGCATAGAAAGATAGTTTCCTTTATACCAAAACGCCATGAAACCAGAGGTAAATATGAACGCAACCGTAAGCATCCTGGCAGAAATCCCTGAAGACTTGCACGAGTCCCTCAGAGGCTA
>JAAHGR010000738.1 GCA_010672425.1 Symploca sp. SIO2E6 | reverse complement strand
TGATGGGGAGTTAGTACCAGTGCCATCAGAAAGTGAATTAAACAGCTGGATAGCTAAATATCTGGAACGCAAAATTGAGACTGTAGTACCTATGCGACTAGTAAGACTACAGAAATTAGATCTAGCCGTTCCTGTATTTCCCAGAATGCCTCTTAACCGCCAACCTGACCTAACTGTTGTTAGACCAGAACACATACAACAGATGGCCAAGTTGGGCAAAATGGCTATCACCCTTGATATGGCTCCCCCACAGTTAGTTGTTGAGGTAGTCAGTCCATACAGAAGCCAAAAAGATGATAACGACCAGAGGGACTACATTGATAAAGTACATCAGTACCAAGATCGCGGTATTCGGTGAATACTGGATTGTTGACTCTCAAGCACAGTTAGTCACTGTACTGGCGTTGGTCAATGGTAGGTATCAGGCAACTGAATTCAATGGGTTACAGCGGATTGTTTCTCGGACTTTCCCTGAACTCAAACTGACTGCTAAACAGATTTTGGAAGCCGGGTAACGATGCTATCTTAATTCTGGAGGTCTTGAATAAAAAGTCCCAAACAATAGCCAAGCATGTCATTAATATTCGCCAGAAGCGTTTAAGTAAGATACGACAGGGATAAGCAGGAGTAGTTTAATGAAGCAGCAAACCCGTGAGAAACTAGAAAATAAGGGTTGGAAAGTCGGCACAGTTTCAGATTTTTTAGAATTGAGCCCAGTTGCCTCATTTTAGGTGAGGCGATCGCACTGCTCATAATTGCTTATCCTGACATTAGGATAGTTAATTTCTTAGAAACTGATGAGTGTTGTAATTCCTGACAGCATCCTCAATGCAACCAAGATGACTGAGGATGAATTGGAACTAGAAATTGCCATCATGCTGTATAAGCAGCAAAAAATTAGTAGTGGTAAAGTCCGTGCCTGGACTGGGTTAACGGTTCTTGAGTTCCAACACGAGTTGGCTGAACGAGGAGTTAATCTCAACTACGATGTAGAAGATTTTCAATCGGATGTTAATATCCTACACTCACTGGGTTTGCTGTGATTAACGATAAGCCTCTTGTTTGGCTGCACGGTGAGATTAAAACACCAACAACACCCAAGAATATCATCGATATTTGCCAGAAGCGGTTAAGTAAGTACAACAGGGATAAGCAGGAGTAGTTTAATGGAACAGCAAACTCGTGAGAAACTAGAAAATAAGGGCTGGAAAGTCGGCACAGTTTCAGATTTTCTAGAATTGAGCCCAGAAGAAGCAACTCTTGTAGAAATAAAACTGGCACTTAGCCGCAGTCTTCAAGAGCGAAGACAAGCAGCAATGACAGAAACTGAGCGGGTTCAACCAATCCATTCGAGTCAGCCGCACATTACCAAAGCCGAAAATGGCGAAGACTCAGCTTCGATTGAGCTGTTAATTAGCGCAATTTTAGCCACTGGTGCTTCGCCTCAGGATATTGCTCAAGTCATTGCCAGTGTAGGGTAGATAAGCTGAGATGCAACTATTGCTTGGTAATCGCTCCACTTCTTCTCCCAACTTATCCTACCGGAGGCGATCGCACTGCTCATAATCGCTTATCCTGACATTAGGATAGTTAATTTCTTAGAAACTGATGAGTGTTGTAATTCCTGACAACATCCTTAAAGCAACCAAGATGACTGAGGATGAATTAGAGCTAGAAATTGCCATCATGCTGTACAAGCAGCAAAAAATTAGTAGTGGTAAAGTCCGTGCCTGGACTGGGTTAACGGTTCTTGAGTTCCAACATGAGTTGGCCAAACGAGGAGTTAATCTTAACTACGATGTAGAAGATTTTCAATCAGATGTTAATATCTTACGCTCACTGGGTTTACTGTGATTGTTGTTAGTGATACCTCACCTATTACCAACCTCGCCGCTATTGGTAAATTGGATCTCTTGCACCAACTTTATACAAACATTGTTATACCTGTAGCTGTTTATACGGAAATGGTGGGTGTAGATAAGTTTGTCCCTGGTGCAGTTGAAGTACAAACTCTCCCTTGGATTACAACTCAAACAGTGGCTAATGCTCAAAGTGTTGTAGACATTCAAGCGAGCCAAGATAACATTGATCTTGGTGAAGCTGAAGCAATCATTTTGGCGTTGGAACTCAAAGCAGACTTGCTGTTGATGGATGAGCGTCGTGGCAGAGCATTGGCTGCAAATTATGGACTCAGCGTTACTGGACTGCTGGGTGTTTTATTGCAAGCTAAACGCAATGGTTTGATTCGAGCCGTTAAACCCGTGATTGATGAGTTGATTGAAGAAGCAGATTTTCGGGTGGGTAGTCAACTGTATGCAATTGTCCTACAAACTGCTGGTGAATAGCTGATTTCTCATTTAACACACCGAATTACCACTCCATCCTCAATTAAGATTGCTATTTTTAATATGACTAGAGTATACTCCAATCTCGTCAATGAGAATATTAAGGCTCTACTCAACACTATCGCTGACAAAAGTAGTACACCAGCTCTTTACCGGGAAGCCATGACCAAAATTGGTATGAACTTCGGTGATGCACTGCTAGCTGAAATTGATCATGACCACAGCAGTGTATACATTGCCTGTACAGTTGAAGATGCTGATTTTTTGGCAAGAGGAATCTTGAATCGTCTGGAAAATAGACTTCAGACAGTAGCCTTTGCCTGCTTCTCGAATCAGCGATTTTCTCCCTTTGAAGTTGAAGATCTGAAGGTCGCCCCAATTATCAAAAAATATCAAGAGCCTACTGCAAGTCAGATTAACTATTTAATTATAGTCAAATCGATCATTTCTGGTGCCTGTGTAGTTAGAACCAATCTTGTTGATATTATTCAAAAAATTGAACCAGAAAGAATTTATATAGTTGCTCCAGTAATGTATTACAATGCCCAAGAGAAACTCAAGAGTGAATTTGAAGCGAATATCTACGATAAATTGCAGTTTTTCTACTTTGCCCAAGACGATGAACGTACTGCTCAAGGTGAAGTGATTCCTGGAATTGGTGGGATGGTTTATGACCGTCTTGGCTTTCAAGGACAAGAAGGTAAAAATAGCTATATACCTGAAATTGTCAAATCTAGACGTTCTCAACTCATTAAACACCAGTGAGAAGATTATGTTCAAACTACTAAATCCCAATCAATCCTATACTTTCAGCAAATTGTTTGAACTCCGGATTGAGCCTGAAGATATGGTTAATGAGTTTGGTTACACTCTTGCCAGAACTCGCCTCAACTTACCTCAGTATCATGGAGAATTAGATCGCTTAGAAGAATTGCGATCGCGTATTGAAGAAATTTTGCCCTATGTCAGTTTAGTTAGTGAAACCTCTCGTCGAGAAGTTTTGATTTCACCAGTGGTTTTGGAGCTAGTTCATTATACCAAAGCTCAGTTACGAATCGAGTATCCGCTCAAAGTCACAGAACAATTACAAGGTTACTTAGATTACTTGCTCAGAAGTCCAACCGAATTGCTAGTAATTGAAGCCAAGCGCGAAGATTTAGATTATGGTTTTACACAACTTGTAGCAGAAATCATTGCCCTTGACCAGTGGGATAGAACTCCTGAACAATCAGTGATACTCGGCGCAGTAACTACTGGTAGTATTTGGCAATTCGGTCGTTTGGATCGAGAAACGAAAGCAATTGAGCAAGGATTAAATCTTTATCGAGTGCCAGATGATCTAGATCCGCTTATGCGAATTCTTGTTCAGGCTCTGGTAATCAGGGAATAGGGAATAGGGAAT
>JAAHGR010000737.1 GCA_010672425.1 Symploca sp. SIO2E6 | reverse complement strand
ACATCGGCGAAACCCAACACCCGAATCTTAGTTCAACTGTTATCTTGCCTGTTCTGATCTAACTGGTCTACCAGTTAACATCAGGGCGGGTTTTGTACTGAGGTTATCTTGCATGTTTCCAGATTATTCCTAAACCCGCCCCTACAGATGCACGGAATTTTCTTTCTCATTCTCCGAATCTTGGCAAGTTGTTGAAAGATGTGATAAAAGGGTTGACAATATTGCTGATTTTCCACTATTATTTTACAATGGGAAAATGTGCGCACATATATAGTAATTGAGAAGGACTTAATTTATTGCAACTCACCCGAAGATCCCCGACTTCTTCTATCGGTTTGTCCAATTAATTACAGGTTCCATTAAGAAGTCGGGGATCGGGAACTTTTAGTTAAAGATGAGCCGAAAAAAAAACTAACACCTAATTTGGTGAACTACCACCCTACTTTAACTGAATAATTAGCAAAAACAGAATCACAACTAATCAATACTGCATTTTCTGTCTTCGCTTGAGCAATCAATAAACGATCAAAAGGATCTTTATGATAGATGGGTACACTATCTAAAGCTAAAACATGATCAGCATTAATTGGCAATATTTCTATAAAGTTATCCTTCTGAATAGAAATGATTTCTGCCAAGCTTTTGCTTAATGTTAGTTTACCCAACTGGTGTTTAATTTGCATCTCCCAGAGACTAACTACACTTAACAACCTCAAATTGTTCTTATCTGTTAATAATGCTAGTGCTCGTTGAGAAAGTTTTGATGGTTCGCTATCCCACCAAATAAATGTATGTGTATCTAAGAGTAATTTCATGGATTTTGCAACCAAAACTCATCTGGCAAAGGTTGATCAAAGTCATCACTCATTACCATAGCACCTAAGTTTAATCCAGGTTGAGGCGTTTTTTCTAATTTCAATTCAGTTTGAGCAACAGGATTAAGTATGGTTAATCTAGCAACCGGGATATTATCATTAGTAATGATTATTTCTTGGTCATCTTGAATCAATGAGAGTAATTCAGTGACACTGAATGGTAATTGTTTAAGGTCGAATGTCTTGTTTGACATAGTGCAATCGCTCGCTCTTATCGTAGGTTGGGTTGAGCCGCTAGTATTCATCGCAGCTTTACCTAACTCTAACATCGGCGAAACCCAACATCCGAATCTTAGTTCAACTGTTATCTTGCCTGTTCTTATCTAATTTGTCTACCAGTTAACATCAGGGCGGGTTTTGTACTGAGGTTATCTTGCATGTTCCCAGATTATTCCATTACCCGCCCCTACAAATTTACGGAATTTTTTTGCCATAGTGCGATCAGCTTCGCTGGTGCTGTAGGCAATCGCTCTTATCGTAGGTTGGGTTGAGCCGCTAGTATTCATCGCACTCTTACCCAATTCTAACATCGGCGAAACCCAACACCCGAATCTTAGTTCAACTGTTATCTTGCCTGTTCTGATCTAACTGGTCTACCAGTTAACATCAGGGCGGGTTTTGTACTGAGGTTATCTTGCATGTTCCCAGATTATTCCATTACCCGCCCCTACAAATTTACGGAATTTTTTTGCCATAGTGCAATCGCTCTTCTCGTAGGTTGGGTTGAGCCGCTAGTATTCATCGCAGTTTTACCTAACTCTAACATCGGCGAAACCCAACACCCGAATCTTAGTTCAACTGTTATCTTGCCTGTTCTGATCTAACTGGTCTACCAGTTAACATCAGGGCGGGTTTTGTACTAAGGTTATCTTGCATGTTCCCAGATTATTCCTAAACCCGCCCCTACAAATGTGCAGAATTTTCTTCCCCATTCTCCGAATCTTGGCTCATTGTTGAAAGATATGATGAAAAGAGTTGACAATATTGCTGATTTGATACTATTATTTTACCATGGAGAAATGTGGGCGCATATATATTAATTGAGAAGGACTTAATTTATTGCAACCTACCCGAAGATCCCCGACTTCTTCTATCGGTTTATCCAGCTAATTACAGGTTCAATCAAGAAGTCGGGGATCTGGATCTTTTGGTTAAGATTTGGGGAATAGTTCTGAAGCGATCGCTCTTCTCGTAGGTTGGGTTGAGCCGCTAGTATTCATCGCAGTTTTACCTAACTCTAACATCGGCGAAACCCAACACCCGAATCTTAGTTCAACTGTTATCTTGCATGTTCCCAGATTATCCCATTACCCGCCCCTACAAATTTACGGAATTTTTTTGCCATAGTGCGATCAGCTTCGCTGGTGCTGTAGGCAATCGCTCTTCTCGTAGGTTGGGTTGAGCCGCTAGTATTCATCGCACTCTTACCCAATTCTAACATCGGCGAAACCCAACACCCGAATCTTAGTTCAACTGTTATCTTGCCTGTTCTGATCTAACTGGTCTACCAGTTAACATCAGGGCGGGTTTTGTACTGAGGTTATCTTGCATGTTTCCAGATTATCCCATTACCCGCCCCTACAGATACACGGAATTTTCTTTCTCATTCTCCGAATCTTGGCAAATTGTTGAAAGATGTGATAAAAGGGTTGACAACATTGCTGATTTTCCACTATTATTTTACCATGGGAAAATGTGCGCACATATATGGCAATTGAGAAGGACTTAATTTATTGCAACTCACCCGAAGATCCCCGACTTCTTCTATCGGTTTGTCCAATTAATTACAGGTTCCATTAAGAAGTCGGGGATCTGGAAATTTTGGTTAAAAATGAGCCTAAAAACCTAACACCTAACGCCTAACACCTAACACCTAATTTGGTAACCCCATGGTTATCGACAGGGCGAGTGTTGTATTAAGGTTATCTTGCATGTTTCCAGATTATCCCATTACCCGCCCCTACAGATACACGGAATTTTCTTTCTCATTCTCCGAATCTTGGCAAATTGTTGAAAGATGTGATAAAGGAGTTGACAACATTGCTGATTTGATACTATTATTTTACCATGGGAAAATGTGCGCACATATATGGCAATTGAGAAGGACTTAATTTATTGCAACTCACCCGAAGATCCCCGACTTCTTCTACCGGTTTATCCAATTAATTACAGGTTCCATTAAGAAGTCGGGTATCTGGAAATTTTGGTTAAAGATAAGGCTAAAAAACCTAAGACCTAATACCAAATCCGGCACAGATACCCCCGTTATATCCCACCCTGTAGAGACGTTGCATGCAACGTCTCAGAGCAAGTTTCGCGGTTTTATCAAAACGGGGGTGGTTAACCCGGATTTGGTATAATACCTAATTTGGTAACCCCATGGTTATCGACAGGGCGGGTTTTGTACTGAGGTTATCTTGCATGTTCCCAGATTATCCCTAAACCCGCCCCTACAGATACACGGAATTTTCTTTCTCATTCTCCGAATCTTGGCAAATTGTTGAAAGATGTGATAAATGGGTTGACAATATTGCTGATTTGATACTACTATTTGACCATGGGAAAATGTGGGCACATATATAGTAGTTGAGAAAGACCTAATTTTTTGCAACTCACCCGAAGATCCCCGACTTCTTCTATCGGTTTGTCCAATTAATTACAGGTTCCATTAAGAAGTCGGGGATCTGGAACTTTTGGTTAAAGATGAGGCGAAACGCCTAACACCTAATACCTAATTTGGTAACCCCATGGTTATCGACAGGGCGGGTTTTGTATTAAGGTTATCTTGCACTTTCCCAGATTGTCCCATTACCCGCCCCTACAGATACACGGAATTTTCTTCCCCATTCTCCGAATCTTGGCAAGTTGTTGAAA
>JAAHGR010000736.1 GCA_010672425.1 Symploca sp. SIO2E6 | reverse complement strand
AGTTTTAACGATTAGCCATGACAAGTCAGTCGGAGAAGTTATTTTTAGCGAAAATGGTAAGTACCTTGCTACTTTCGGCGGCGATAACAAAGTCAACTTAGCTAACATAAACTCTGGAAAAACCACAGACTTTAAGCACTTCGGAAGAATTATTGACATCATTTTTAGTCCCAATAGTCAATATCTAGCTACACGTAGTGAAGATGGAACAGCAAGAATAATCGATACTGAAACAGGAGAGGTATCTATTACCATCCATCACGATTCTCCATTTGGTTCAAACCTCTTTAGTGAAGACAGCAATTATCTTGCCACAAATAGTGCTGACGAAACTGTGAGAATAGTCAACTTAAAATCAAAGGAAATCAAAACAATTGATACATATTACAACTCTAACTGGGATTTCTTGTTTAGTCCTGATGGCAAATACTTGGTGACCTATCCCAAGACAAGCAATAGAAAAGTTCATATCATTTCAACTGATACAGGAGAAATTATAAATACCTTTGAATATGAAGGAAAGGTAGTTGGAATAGAATTCAGCAATAATAGCCAAAATATAGCAATTGGCACAAATAATGGCCTTATTAAAATAGTAGAGACAGGCACTGGTAAAACCGCTTATAGTTTTCAGTATAAAAATGAAATCTCAAATCTTGTTTTTAGCAAAGATAATCAACACTTAGCGATAACCAGTAAAGATTATGAGTTTATTGAAATTGTTAATTATGCCACAAAAAAAATAACACAAAGATTTAAGAAATTTGGAGTATCTTACGTTAATTTTAGTAGCAACAGTCAATATCTTGTAACACAAAACTACTCTGAAATCGATATCTTTGATTTGAAAAATAGTGATTTACGTCATTCCATATATCTTGGCACTGTTAAAAATATTGTTTTCAGTAAAAACAATCAATACATCGCTACATATGATAATAAAAATACAATTAAAATTATCAAATTAGAAACAGGTGAAATAACTGCTTCTATTGCTCATAATGGAGTCAATACAATAAAGTTTAGTAACGATAGTCAATATCTTGCAACAAGAGGCATAGACACAGCTAAAATCATTGACGTTAAAACTGGCAGAATTATTTCTTCTGTTGAGCACACTGGCTCTATTGCTACAATGTATTTTAGCAAAAACAGCAAATATTTTGCGACACGAGATTATTCAAGTACCCTGAAAGTAGTGAAAATAGACAATCCAGAGTCTATCCAATCACGATTTCAACACTTCAACAAAAGCATTGGTGATGGAAGTTTTAGCAGTGACAAAAAAATATTATCCATTTTTTCTAGTTATACAAATATTAAGATTATTAACACAAGTTCAAGAGCGATAGTTTTTTCTGTTCCTAGTAATAAAAAATTAAATAAATTTGAAATTGGCAAAAATGCTAAATACCTAGCCTTTTTTGATCAAGTTAATTCAGTTAAAGTTGTTAGATTAGGCGACAATAAAGAGATTGCTGACATCAATCATGATTCTTCCGTGAATGGCTTAGCAATTAGTAATAACGAGAAGTATCTAGCTACAGGTACTTATAATGATACCCTTAGAATAATTAGACTTTCAACAGGAGAATTGATTAAATCTGTTAAAATAGAAATTTCCGGTTGGTTATATCGTTTTACTGAAGATGGCAAACATATTTTAGTGTCGAATAAGGAAGGACAAGCCCAGATTTTTGAATCTGAAACCGGTGAACCAATACCTATTGTTGAGAGTGGTAAAGATAAAGATATTAGTGACGATAACAATAGCCGAAATGCTTGGGAACTGTTTAGCAGCGAAAACAGCAAGTATTTTGCTTTGTCAAGTTCTCAAGATTCAAAAGTGAAATTGTTTGAAGTGAGAACAGGCAAGATGCTCCTCGAATTTGACCATGAAGACCTGATTGTTTATACAGTTTTCAGTAAAGATAGTAGATATTTAGCGACACGTAGTAGAAACAATATTCTCAAACTTACTGATGTTACGGAAAATAAGGTGCTTACATCTGTTGAAAGCAATAGTACCATTAAATATATGGAGTTTAGTCATGACAGTAAAATTCTGGCAATGTACACTGATGACGGCAATGTCAGGCTAATTGATACTGAAACAGGAAAAAAATTTGCTTCGATAGCTCATAATTCATCCGTCAATTATTTAGACTTCAGCGAAAATAGTCAATATGTGGCCACTGGTAGTGCTGATAAAACTGCGAAAATATTTGATGTAGGAACAGGCAAGGTAACTGCAATTGAATGTAATGATGTTGTTAGTGAAGTTAAATTTAGCGAGGACAGCAGTTATCTGGCGGTGAAAAGTCTAGATCGCACTGTCCGTTTAGTTAGCGTAGAAACTGGCGAAATACTTGGTGTTGCTGAACATACATCGAATGTTTCCGAAACTGTTTTTAGCCCAGACAGTAAATACCTAATTACCTATGGAAAAGATCGTATTGCTCAAATCATTCAAACCGATACAGGTAATCTAGTCAGCCGTATTCCCCATGATGATGATATTACAAGAGTCAAGTTTAGTGAAAATAGTCAATATCTGGCTACAGGGAGTTCAGATGGCACAGTTAGGCTCTTCAAAGTTGATACGAGTGAAGAAATTAAGGTGATTGCCCATAACGACTCTATTAACTACTTGGATTTTAGCCCAGACTCAAGTACCATGATCTCTTCCAGCCAAGACAAATTTCTTTATTTAACACAGATTGATGGATATGTTGATCCCCTAAATATTTGCGATCGCCTGAATCAGAACCTATCTGTTGATAACTGGAGAAGATACCTTAATACTCCTCTCACGGAATATAACCTGACCTGTAAGGGGGCTCCTGTCAATGCAAGTTTGCTAGAAGAAGCTGGTAACTTAGTTCAAGTAGGGAAGGCCCAAGAAGCTCAATCTTTGCTTAAACATATCCAAAAGATTGCTCCTAAGACAGATCTTTATCCTCCCAGTTCGCAGCAGGTGGAAACCGATATTGATTTTGTAATCAACATCTGGAAGGTTAATGATTTAATCAAGGATGCAGTGCGAGCAGCCAGAAGTAACAAACTTAAAAAAGCAATTAACAGTTTTGAGCAAGCCAAAAAAATTATTCCTGGGATTGATCTTAATACCTTTACTGTTGATGAGGATCTCTATCCTCGGGAAACAGCACTGGCAATAGCAGCACAATCAAAAGTAGATGCCAAGACCCTTGGAAGCAACTCAGACCCAAACAAAAGTCAAATTGAAGACGTTTTGTTTGCTTATCAAGAAGCTCAAGATCTTGATCCTGAGGTTCAAATCTTTGCTCCCCAATGGGATCAAATATGTTGGCTCGGTAGCCTCAACGATATCCCCAAGGAGGTTCTCCCTGCCTGCGAAGCTGCCATCAAACTCGACCCCAACCACGGTGGCTGGCGCGATAGTCGAGGAATCGCACGGGCACTTACCGACGATACTGATGGAGCAATTCAAGACTTCAAAGCCTATATCGATTGGTCTGGCAGTCCACCCCGCCGCAAACAGCAACGCCGAGGATGGATCGATGCCCTCAAAGAAGGTGACAATCCCTTCACCGAAGACCTCCTCAAAGAACTCCGGGAAGAGTAAGATCGCGTAGGGGCGCACCGACGTGCGCCCTCAACCGACGTGCGCCCTCAACCGACGTGCGCCCTCAACCGACGTGCGCCCTCAACCGACGTGCGCCCTCAACCGACGTGCGCCCTCAACCGACGTGCGCCCTCAACCGACGT
>JAAHGR010000735.1 GCA_010672425.1 Symploca sp. SIO2E6 | reverse complement strand
GCTTTGCAATTTGCTAGCTCTCACAGTAATCAGCTCATCCTAGCAGGATTTTTGGTCATTGTTTCGTTAACTTTGTTATGGAGTTTACTTAGAAGGCAGGAGGCAGAACCCACCCCTAACCCCTCCTTGGAGGGGAACCGGAGACAGGACCCACCCCTAACCCCTCCCAGGAGGGGAACCGGAGACAGTCCCGATGAAAACATTTCACCACCAAGTGATGAAAGTAGACTCTTCCCCATTCCCCATTCCCCATTCCCCATTCCCCACTTACAAGTCAGTATTCTGATTATCGCTTTTGGGTTAAGGGTGTATCGCCTTGGCTTTGTTGATTTAGATCCAGATGCCAATGTTTCCCTAGACTGTGTAAGAGGTATCTTACGTACTGGTGTGCCGATTTCCACTTCCGGCATTTGGTATACCCGGAGTCCATTTTATCATTATGCACTAGCAGCTTGGCTGCGTTTAGTAGGGGATTCTGATCTTAATGCTGCCTTATTCTCTGTCCTGTTGGGAATGGCAACCTTAGTTGTGATTTATTTTTTAGCTAAGCAAATCAGTGGCAAAGTCTGGATTGCTCTGTTAATTACCGCAGTATTGGCCATCGACCCTTGGGAAATTTGGTACTCTCGAAATATCCGCTTCTATCAGATCAACCAATTCCTCTATCTTTTAGGTTTTTGGGCATTTTTACCGGGATTTATTACCAGCCGCAAACCAGCTTATCAAACTGTTTGTGTTGTCAGCCTAACCTTAATGTTACTCACCCAGGAAGTGACAATTACCCTATTACCAGCTTTCGCGATCGGTGCTTTCTGCTTCTATCTACCTTTCCGTTCCGCTTCAGACTGGAAATTGGTCTTAGCTGCCGCTCTGATGGCCTTTATCTACTTCTATGATGGTATCTTTGTGATGATCAAGTGCCTGACAGAACTAGCAGGACTATCATCTTTAAGTACCAATTATCTCAAACTTTATTTATCGGGAGATATTACTTACTATATTACAGACTTCTTTGTTGGTTTTAACCGTATGAAAATTATTTATACGGTTTTTTACCTGGGAGGATTAGTTTACTTTTTATTGCGCAAAGACAAAGTTAAATTATTTTTATATAGTATAATTTTAATTAATATTGCCTTCGTGACGGTCATGGTCTTCTTTGAAGGTTCAAGGTATACCTATCCACTTTACCCTCTGTTTGTTTTGCTCTCGATTTATAGTGCTTGTCACCTAGCAGAAAAAATTGGAGCAAAACTGACGGAAATTTCAGGAGGTTTACTGCCCTTTAAAGTAATAGTCCTGAGCAGTATTCTCGCCCTCTTACTGTTGAATATCGAACCTCTCAGGGTACTCAGCAGCTACCAAGACTCAATTACGGCTCGCCATATTCAAGTGACCGAATATATCAAACAGCATCAACAACCTGGAGATATCGTTATCTCTAATGTACCTTCAGTTCACTCCAATGTTCTCGGAGGAGCAGACTATTTTATCCCCCATCGGATGTCCTTCTTTGATGCCGTTTATTGGCGCGACGGACAGTTAGTCGATCGCTGGGAAGGGGGTATCCTGGTGACTAATGCCGATCAACTGACGGAAATCTTAGCCCAAAACCACCGAGTTTGGCTGCATCTGCTTTATACTGCTCAATTACCAAGTGATATAGAAATTGCTAAGTTTCACGACCTGTTGGAAACTTTAGGAGAGCCTGTCCTTGAGACCTTTGGCACTACCCTACGCCTTTGGGATAGTGAAGCTGGTGTCTTACCTCGTCTGGTCAACCAAGGTAAGGAGTTTGGTAGCTATTAATGAGGGCTTGCTGCAATTTGTCGTAACTTTCGGGTTTTGAAGTAATAAGTAATAAGTAAAGAGTGTACTATCGCTTGCTGCACAACTTTTTGAGGCAATTAATTGAAGTGAAAGTAGCTCTTAAAAATCTGCTTACTTTTACCTCATATTCGGAATTCAAGCGGGTGTTCCCCTACGATGGTGCAAGGTAAGTGATCCCCCTTATACAATTTCGGAGCACTTTTTTTACGAAAATGCTTGAAATCCAAGTCTGGTATAGCTTTCACACTTATGCAGCAAAACCTAATTATACCAAATCCGGGTTAATCACCCCCGTTTTCAGCAAACCGCTAAACCCTGTAGAGACGTTGCATGCAACGTCTCTACAGGGTGGGAATAACGAGGGTAGAATAGGCGGATTTGGTATTAGGTGTTAGGTGGTAGGTATTAGGTGTTAGGTGTTAGGCAATGGTGACAAGTTAAAGGGTCACGCATTTTGTCAATTCCCAATATATAGCTTTTGTGCGCTTAAAAAACCCCATATATGGAAAGACCAAGGGATCAGAAAAATAGTATTCCTCTTCCCCAGCTCCCCATCTCCCCATCCCCCCATCCCATCTTTCTCCAGGAAGTGTCCAATTGATAGCAGGTTCATGTACCTTTATAGGTAAGACACTGCACTACCATCCTCCTATTTGGCAATGCTACCTTCTCTGCCTCAAGCACTTCAACCAGAATCTGAGAACAACTTGCCCAATTGCCTGCACATGAAGTTGGAAGGAATTCCAATTCAGTCAGCAAGTCAAGATCTTGAGTTTTGGCAGACACCAACCCAAATGCAGCAAATTAACCTACAGTTAACCATTCAATTCAGTGAGCAGTGGGAATGCTTAGGGGAGGGTCGCATCAAGTTTGGTCTGAAAGGCGGTGAACTCAGACTCAAGTTAGAAAATAGTGAAATACCCTATGAGTCCCGCACCCTAGCTGGTTATACGGGACTTTCCCTACTCCAAAACCAGCAACTATCCCCAAGTAGTAAGCAATCCAAGGGTATAGGCATTCGTGAACGGGCTAAAAATATTTTTTTCAAGAGAGTTAAACTTGATGAGGAATCAAGTGTCGTCGCTGAATCAACATCTAGTTCAACCAATCACTGTCCGATTTCCTTGTGTCATATAACGAGCAAGATTTCCGAAGATCATCCAGTTTGGGTTTTTGAAGAAGAAAGAGATGAACTGGTTCTAACCGGCTCACTCACAAAAGTCAACCTGGCAACCTTGAATATTTTAGCTTTACCCTGTAGGGTAGAAGCAACTTTTGAAGTTTCCCACCGCAACGTCTGTTTGACTGATGCAGAGGGATTATGGTCGCCAGATATTAGTCGCAATAAAAAGGCTGTGTTGGATAAACTAATTGTTCAACGTTTGCTGGAACCAAAAATTAAGTCCTATCTCAGTCGAACGGAGTTGCGCTATGAGTGATGACAAGTCTCCTGAGCAGCTACAAGTTATCATCCAACAAGTTGTAGCAGCAGAAACAGGGAATCTGAAGCAACTAGCTGCCATCGCGGGTTTTAACCTGGCTGAAGATTTTGCTGAAGCCAACCTTGGCCATACGAACCTAATCGAAGCCGAGTTGATCGAAGCTGACCTCAGGGGAACCAACCTCAGGGGGGCAAAACTGAGCGATGCTAATCTCAGAGGAGCAGATCTCAGAGGAGCAGATCTCAGAGGAGCAGATCTCAGAGGAGCAGATCTCAGAAGTGCTGATCTCAGGGGAGCTCACTTCCGAGGGGCTGACCTCAAAAATGCTAGATTGGAGAGTGCTAATCTGAGTTATGCCGACATCAGCTATGCCGAGTTGATTGAAGCTGACTTCCGAGAGGCTGACCTCAGGGGAGCGAATCTCTACAATAGTAAACTCTGCGGTATTGATTTGAGTAATGCCAAATTGAGGGGAACGA